>NZ_CAWNJO010000086.1:0-13600 GCF_963874835.1 Vibrio sp. V12_P9A6T4
TAGTTTATATGTTTGTGTTGTGGCTCTGTGTTTGTTTTGTCTGTGGTTGTGTTTTTTTTTAATGGTGCGTTTATTTGCTAAGTTAGAAGCCGACCACCTCGTCGTCAGCATCGTAGGTCGTCGGCAGCGTCATATTTGCATAACTGACAGGTCAATATATTGTTTAGAATTATGCACATTTGTATAGCATATTTATTCCTATCAAATAATTGATAAGCAATTTGATAATATTTTAAGGCTTTCTTTAAGTTGGTTTGATCAAATGAAATATTACCCAATAAATTATAAACTCGCCCTTTCAACCCATTATATCCAATACGCTCAACCATCTCTAGAACATCATTGAGTAAGGATTCAGATTGAATTAATTGTTGTGATGAATATAATTCCTGTGCTTCATAAAAATAAGCCTCCGCAATAATCCAGTCTATATTGTATTGACGACCAATAGCCAATGCTTCCTCAGTAACTAGAGGAGTAATTCCCGCAAATTGTATTAAATTATTTTGTGAAAATATATAGAGAGCTTTTGCCTGAGGTGACCACCACTGTCGCCAATCCGTAAAAGAGCTTTTGATAACTTCAGGACGCTCAAAAGAATCATAATATAAATTGAGAAATGAGGCATCGCTTTTATTAATATTACAGCTCAAATAATCATCTGCACAGAACTCAGCTTCTTGCAACTTTGAGTGACATTGTAACGACATAAAAATAGAAACCAAACTCACAATACTAACCATAAGGAAGGATTTGAACGAACGTGGCATCGATTTATACATAGTACATAAGCTCTTCAGTTTTGAGTCATCTTCGTTTTATCAGGCTCGGTCTGCAACATAATCCGATAAAACAATAACCTATGGCACTATTTTTACAACATTAAGTCTTTCCCCACAAGCAAAGCGTACTCTGCTCTGTTTCTAGGTAACAAAATACATATTCTTTTGCGATCAGACTTTGCTTGCTCAAGCTTTTCTGCAAGTTGCGCGGCATTCTTAAAACTTTCCCTTTCAGCATCACGGCGAACAAGATCAATCAATTCAAAAGGAGAATGTTGTTCATAAAAAACCACCTCTGCCCTTTGCATGTAACGTAGCGCTTTGATCGGCAGCATTTCAACATCATCGCCACAGCTTATCCATGTACATTGTGCTGATTCTTCTATAGGCACTAAGAGAGCTTGTTGGTATAAACGCTCTAATTCTTCACGGCTTACTGCATTTTCTGTTTTGGAATCACTTAAAAAGGCTTCCCAAAACTTTCTTCTAGCACTGACAGAATTGAGTGATTGTTTAATTGAATTTCTCTTGGAGGCAGCGAAATCAGCAAGCAACGAGAGATTTTGCGGAAGAACTGCTTCCAATGTTTCTCGGATATTTCTCACCAACACTGGTGATGCACCACCACTGGATATTGCGATCTGAATTCGTCCACGGTTGACCATCGATGGCGTGATAAAATCACAGTATGGTTGATCATCGACAACATTGACCAAAACACCTGTCTTTCTTGCATCTTTATACACTTGGTGGTTAAGCGACGGATTATCCGTTGTGGCCCATACCTGCCAGTATTCTTTCGTTAATAGTTCTGATGAATAAAAATTTTGAACCCATTGGCAACGATTCTGCTCTACCAGTTCCAAAAGATAACGTTCAATCTTAGGTGATACGACGGTGACTTGAGCCCCAGCTCGAATCAATGCTTCTACTTTTCGACAGGCGACTTCGCCCCCACCCACAACCAGCACTGGTTTGCCCAATAAATTCAAAAACAGAGGAAAATACTGCATTTCATTCCATGAATAATCTAGATAACTATTCGCTTGATGCTACCAAAAATAGGGCATCTGCGACACTAATTAAATGCAGCCAAATAATTATCAACCAAATTTTCGCCATTAGACAGTTGAAAATCCTGACAACACACTAATGACACAATTGTTAATTTTACGTTAAAAGAGAAATATACTGCTTCTATTCTGTTGCCCCACTATTGAACATGGTTGCACTATTTACAATCTTGCAACATTTGTTCATTCTAGCTGCAGCTTAGGTTTGTGAATCTAATCAAAAATCTTTCAAATTACTAATTTGAGAAAATACAAATCATTACCTACGCTTATAAACGGTTGATTTGTAAATGTGCGATTGCATGCAAATACAACTTGGAAAGCTACACAACAACATTTTTAGTACGTTGTATCAGGTGTCACCTGGTTTAACATGGATCATACAGGAAGGATACAAATGGCGAATAAACTCACTGTTCTTGCTTCTGTTGTAGCAGCTTCTACTGCCATGATGGCGACGACAGCTTCAGCAGCAGATAGCACTTTAGATAAAGTACTTTCGCAAGGTTTTATTACTTGTGGTGTGAGCACTGGTCTACCAGGCTTTTCCAACCCGAACTCAAAAGGGGAATGGGAAGGCATTGATGTTGAATATTGCCAGGCACTTGCCGCAGCAGTTCTTGGTGACAAATCGAAAGTAAAATATGTTCCACTCACAGCAAAAGAACGGTTTACCGCCCTACAATCAGGTGAAATCGATGTTCTTTCGCGCAATACAACCTGGACGCTCCAACGCGACGCAGCACTCGGCCTTAATTTTGTCGGCGTAAACTATTATGACGGTCAAGGATTCATGGTGAAAAAAGACCTAGGAGTGAAAAGTGCAAAAGAGCTTGATGGGGCATCGGTTTGTGTCCAATCCGGTACAACTACTGAGTTGAACTTGGCGGACTACTTCCGCAACACAGGCATGAAATACAAACCTGTGGTATTCGATACAGCAGCGCAAACCTCAAAAGGTTTTGACGCGGGCCGTTGCGATGCTCTAACAACCGACCAATCTGGTTTGTATGCGCTACGTTTGAACTTAACTGATCCTAACGTCGCGGTTGTATTACCTGAAATCATTTCTAAAGAACCACTTGGGCCCGTTGTTCGTCAAGATGATGACAAGTGGTTTAACGTGGCGAAATGGACTCTCAATGCGATGGTTAACGCAGAAGAGTACGGTATTACCTCAAAAAATGCAGATGAAATGCTTAAATCTAGCGATCCTAATATCAAACGCATACTTGGCCTGGACGGCCCTAAAGGTAAAGGTTTGGGCATTCGCGATGATTGGGGATACCAAATTGTAAAACAAGTCGGTAACTATGGTGAAAGTTTTGAACGCACTGTAGGTAAAGGTTCTCCACTACAAATCGCACGAGGTGCAAATGCGTTGTGGAATGCTGGCGGCTTTATGTACGCTCCACCACTTCGTTAATAGTCACACAATCCCAAATAGGCGGTTTTAACCGCCTTTTTGGAAAAATGGATTTGAGGTTATAGTTGTATGAAACCTACTAAAACTATTGCGGCTAGCTCAGGAGCTCCCTCGGCTAAAAGCGCAAATTTGTTCTACAATCCTACTTTTCGTTCAGTCGCCTTTCAAATTATTGCTGTTCTCGTTCTGGTTTTTTTCTTTTACACCATTGTGACTAATGCACTTTCTAACTTAAGTTCTCGAGGCATTGCCACGGGGTTTGACTTCCTAGATCAAGAAGCTGGCTTTGGGATTGGCCTTACTTTGATCGAATACAATGAAACCTTTAGTTATGGGCGAACTTTTATCATAGGTTTACTCAATACCGCGCTAGTTTCTTTTTTAGGCGTTGTATTTGCCACCCTTTTAGGTTTCTTTATCGGTATTTCTCGTCTCTCTTCCAACTGGTTAGTCAGTCGACTTGCTGCTGTTTATATAGAAATCTTCCGTAATATTCCTTTATTACTGCAAATTTTCTTTTGGTATTTTGCCGTGTTACAGGCTCTACCATCGCCTAGGCAAAGCATGCAGTTAGGGGATTCTATTTTTCTCAATGTACGTGGTCTGTTCTTCCCTGCTCCCATTTTCGAAAGTGGCAGCACATTTATCTTTATTGCCTTTCTTGCTGGCTTACTAACCACCTTAATTATTGGCATTTGGGCTCGAAACAAACAGCGTTTAACAGGTCAGCAGACGCCTATGGGTAGAATTGCGGCTATCTTGTGCATCCTACTTCCTGTCATTGTGTACTTTGCTATGGGCCGTCCAGTGTCAGCAGAGTATCCACAACTGCAAGGGTTCAACTTCCAAGGTGGCATCAGTATTATCCCTGAGTTAGCCGCACTGCTGATTGCACTCAGTATTTATACGGCCGCATTTATTGCCGAAATTGTCCGTTCTGGCATTAATGCGGTGAGCCATGGTCAATCCGAAGCAGCAATGTCATTAGGATTATCTCGTTCAAAAACATTAAAACTCGTGGTCATTCCTCAAGCGCTGCGCATCATCATTCCGCCACTCACCAGCCAATATCTGAACTTAACCAAAAACTCATCATTAGCGATGGCGATTGGCTACCCTGATTTGGTTTCTGTTTTTGCCGGCACAACGCTCAATCAAACTGGTCAAGCGATTGAAATTATTGCGATGACCATGGGTGTTTACCTCACTCTCAGTTTGACGACATCGGCATTAATGAATATCTATAACCGTAAAGTTGCTTTGGTGGAGAGATAAGATGAAAGTACATCAGTTTCAACCTAACTTGCCACCGCCAGCCAATACCGTTGGCTTCATTGGGTGGCTGCGCAAAAATCTTTTTAATAACGCACTCAATTCCATCGTTACACTGATCTTAGGGTATTTCGCCTTCTGGCTTGTTTGGCATACGGTCGATTGGGCGATTATTAATGCCGATTGGGTAGGCACACAACGTAGTGATTGTACTCGTGAGGGGGCGTGTTGGGTGTTTATTAGCGTACGCTGGGATCAGTTTATGTATGGATTTTATCCAGAAGCTGAGCTCTGGCGACCTCGCCTCTTCTATTTCACTCTTGCTATTTTTAGTGCGTTGCTCGCCTATGAAAATACACCGAAAAAAACGTGGATTTGGTTGTTTTTTGTCAACATCTACCCATTTCTTATCGCGGCGTTACTCTATGGCGGCTTTTTCGGCCTAGAAGTGGTTGAAACGCATAAGTGGGGAGGCTTATTAGTTACGCTGATTATTGCCTTAGTTGGGATTGTTGTCTCGTTACCGATTGGCGTTGTACTGGCGTTGGGCCGGCGTTCCGAGATGCCCATTATTCGCAGCCTATGTACCGTTTACATCGAGGTTTGGAGAGGTGTGCCACTGATTACAGTTTTGTTTATGGCATCCGTTATGCTGCCTCTGTTTCTCTCGCAAGGCTCGGAAACGGATAAATTGGTTAGAGCATTAATTGGGGTGGTCATGTTCAGTTCGGCTTATATGGCAGAAGTGGTTCGTGGTGGTTTACAAGCGATACCTAAAGGTCAATACGAAGCCGCCGATGCGTTAGGTTTAAGTTACTGGAAAAAAGTCGGTTTGATTATTTTGCCGCAAGCACTGAAGATCACGATCCCATCTATCGTTAATACCTTCATTGGCCTATTTAAAGATACCAGCTTAGTACTCATTATCGGGATGTTTGACGTGCTCGGTATTGGACAAGCTGCCAATACCGATCCGGATTGGTTAGGCTTTTCTACTGAAAGTTATATATTTGTCGCGTTAGTGTTCTGGGTGTTCTGCTTTTCTATGTCTAGATATTCGATATGGCTTGAAAACAAACTCCATACTGGTCACAAACGATAACTACAAATCAAGGACGTATTATGACGCAGCAACGCAACCTCGCACCTTCTGAAGAAATCATGATTCAGATTAATGATATGAATAAATGGTACGGTGAATTTCATGTACTAAAGAACATCAATCTTACCGTTAAAAAAGGCGAAAAGATCGTTATTTGTGGCCCTTCAGGCTCAGGGAAATCGACCATGATTCGCTGTATTAACCGCTTGGAAGAGCACCAAAAAGGACAAATCGTCGTCGCGGGCAACGAACTGACGGAAGATCTTAAAAATATCGAAGCTGTGCGACGCGAGGTCGGTATGTGCTTCCAACATTTCAATCTTTTTCCACATTTAACCGTGTTAGAAAACTGTACACTCGCTCCAATTTGGGTAAAAAAGATGCCTAAAGGAGAAGCTGAAGCGGTTGCGATGAAGTATTTGGAACGCGTAAAGATTCCTGATCAAGCCGACAAATATCCCGGTCAACTTTCTGGCGGTCAGCAGCAACGAGTTGCGATTGCACGCTCATTGTGCATGAACCCACAGATTATGTTATTTGATGAGCCAACATCTGCACTTGACCCAGAAATGGTACGGGAAGTATTAGATGTTATGGTTGAACTTGCAGGAGAAGGCATGACAATGCTTTGTGTTACCCATGAGATGGGCTTTGCTAAAGAAGTGGCCGATCGCGTTATTTTCATGGATGCTGGTGAGATCATTGAAGAAAATAACCCTGTTGAATTTTTTGAAAATCCTCAATCCGATAGAACGCGCAATTTTCTCTCTCAAATTCTCCATCATTAATGGATTAACGACCAACAAAGAGAGAGGTGAACATCACCTCTCTCTTTGTTTATGAGCATAGACACATGGTGTTACACATTCTTTAACATCTAAGTGACTATTTTTATTAAAATTTACACAAAACAAATACGATACAGGGCTTGCTTTTTAGCTCATTCAGCCCCATAAATGTACAAACAAACATAAACCCTTACGAGGAAGATTATGAACAGCCCTATGTTTACTCGCTCAGCTAGCTTAGAGAGCACACTACAAACTAATAAAGTGTTGAAGAATACTTACTTCTTGCTTTCAATGACTCTTATCACCAGTGCTATTGCTGCGATGGCAACAATGGCAATGCAGATTTCACCATTCATGGCACTCGCTATGCAGTTGGGAGCAATCGGTATTCTATTCTTCGTGATGCCTAAAGCCATTAATTCTTCTTCTGGTATAGTGTGGACATTTGTGTTCACCACATTAATGGGCGGTGCTCTGGGCCCAATGCTTAATCACTATGCGGCAATCCCGAATGGCTCTAGCATTATTGCTCAGGCACTCGGTCTTACTGGCCTTGTTTTTATGGGCTTATCCGCTTATACCATTACGACTAAAAAAGACTTTTCGTTCATGAGAAGTTTTTTAATGGCAGGCCTCATTATTGTCATCGTTGCGGCGATTATTAATATTTTTGTTGGTTCTACCGTTGGCCAACTTGCGATCAGCAGCATCGCGGCGCTCGTGTTTTCTGGTTTTATCCTATTTGACACAAGCCGCATCGTACGAGGTGAAGAGACAAACTACATTAGTGCTACCATCTCAATGTATCTAAATATCCTGAACTTGTTCACAAGCTTATTGGCTATTTTAGGCATTATGAACGACGACTAATTTACGTCGACATTTTGTCCAAACGAGCCCGCAAGCCACAGCTTGCGGGCTTTTTGCTTTCTAAACAGTTGAGATCACACATTCACTACGCTACCCTAAACGCGGATTTTTAATCGAGTAATAAAGATGTTTGAATACAATGGTAAAACCGTCGAAACTGATGCTCAGGGTTACCTCCTAGACTATACCCAATGGGAAGAAGGAATGATCCAGACGCTGGCCAGTCAGGAAGATATCGAGTTAACAGACGCTCATCTAGAAGTCATTTTGTTCGTGCGCCACTTTTATGAAGAGTTTAATACTTCACCCGCAGTGCGTATGTTAGTCAAAGCGATGGAAAAAGCGCATGGTCCGGAAAAAGGCAATAGTAAATATCTGTTCAAACTCTTTAAAAAAGGCCCGGCCAAACAAGCAACTAAACTTGCTGGGTTACCAAAACCTGCCAAATGCTTGTAGTGTGAAACTAAGCCCCCAAGCAACTTAACCATACAAAGCACAAAGCGGTGCTACTTTTAAAGTATTTCGAATCCGCTATATTTTTCAGTATAAGAAAGAAGTGATTCACGCAAAACAGACATTACTTTCGCCGTTTTGGGGCCTTGTTGAAGCCACTGATAAAACTGCTCCAAATTTTCACTATTCCCAATGGCGATGACTTCAACCTCGCCGTTATGTAAATTTTTAGCATAGCCTGTTAAGCCTAGCTTTAGTCCTTGATGAGCTGTGTGATAACGAAAACCAACCCCTTGGACCCTGCCTGTCACGATAAACTTGTCGCACTGTTGAGCCATTTGGATCCCTCTCTATGTTTAAATACTCAATCATTTATCTACTAAAATGCGTCGTTCACTATAATGAAAGAAATGACAATGGGTTAATTTGATGTACATCCCATAGACACTCTCCCCAAACAATTTCCTTTATTTACGTATGACGCTCGCTCTTTGTTTGCTTTCCATTACCTTTTCTATGAAAATACGCCCCCATTTTGAATATTCATCGAGTAATGTATGACAGCTGCAATCTATCTAGTCAAAGGCCGTGAAAAATCTTTGCGCCGTAAACATCCATGGGTCTTTTCCCGAGGGATCAGCAAGGTAGAAGGTGAGCCTAGCCTTGGAGAGACCGTCGACGTTTATACTCATGATAATCAGTGGTTAGCAAAAGCAGCCTATTCCCCTACTTCTCAAATTCGAGCTCGCGTCTGGAGCTTTGAGAAGCAGGAGATCAATGTCGATTTTTTTGTGAAACGGCTCGAAGATGCACTGTTAGTTCGCCAGGAGATTATTGAACGAGATGGTCTTACTGGCTTTAGGCTGATTGCAGCAGAATCAGATGGTTTGCCCGGTATTACTATCGATAAGTATCAAGATTATCTAGTATGCCAACTGCTTAGCGCAGGGGCTGAATACCATAAAACAAATATTGTTAAAGCGCTGACAATCGTTTTCCCAGAGTGCCATGTTTACGAACGTTCAGATGTTGCCGTTCGTAAAAAAGAAGGTTTAGAAGAGCGCATGGGCGTGCTGCATGGCGATGAGCCGCCAAAATCAGTCATTATCGAAGAAAATGGCGTAAAAATTAGCGTCGATATTGTTGGTGGACACAAAACAGGCTTTTACCTAGACCAACGTGACAGCCGCCAGAAATCAATAAAATATGTGAAGGATAAAGATGTCCTTAACTGTTTTTGTTATACCGGAGGCTTCGGTTTGTATGCTCTTAAAGGCGGTGCCAAACGTGTAATTAATGCCGACGTCTCACAACCTGCATTAGATACCGCCAAATACAATACAGAGATCAATCAATTCGATATCTCCAAAAAACGCGCTGTATTTTTAAATGCCGATGTTTTCAAATTATTGCGAGAATACCGTGATCAAGGAACGCTGTTTGATGTGGTGATTATGGATCCACCTAAGTTCGTATCGAGTAAAAATAACCTGATCTCCGGTGCAAACGGTTATAAAGACATCAATATGTTGGCAATGCAAATTTTAAAACCGGGTGGCACTTTACTCACCTATTCATGCTCTGGCCTTATGGGCACCGATCTCTTCCAAAAAATCATTGCCGATGCGGCGCTCGATGCAGGTCGTAGCGTTAAATTTGTTGAAAGGTTCGAGCAAGCCGCTGACCACTTAACAGATTCAGCCTACCCTGAAGGGTTTTATCTAAAAGGGTTCGCCTGTAAGGTGTTGTAAGCCGTATTTTATAGGCAGCAAGAAAAACCGGAGCTCTTATCAAGCTCCGGTTTTCGTTATTTTAGTCCTTTAAATGGTTTAGGTTATCCATCAAGCTACTGGTGATATCCGCAGCTGACGTACCATCAAAGTCCACGGTCAATGTTTGACCCGACTTAACAATCGTTAGGTGCGATTCATGTTCATTTCCTGTAACACGAATAGATACATCGTCCGCAACACCTTGATGATCTACACCACCCAGTCCATCAAGCAATGCTGTGATCTCATCTTTGGTCATGTCTTCAAACAAATCGGAAAAATCTAACGAATCCCCTTCCGAACGATGGAAGTCAGTAACGCGGTCAGTCGCGGTTTCCATCTCAACCCATTTGAATATGTCTGCGCCACTATCACCCGTTAAAATATCGTTACCAAGGCCGCCAATGAGGATGTCGTTACCTTCACCGCCTCTCAAACCATCGTTATGAGAACCACCATCAATATAATCATCACCGGTATGACCAAAAAGGATATCAGAGCCAGATTGACCAAATATTCGATCATTACCACTACCGCCATTGACAACATCAGCATTACGGCTTGCTACATCGTTTGATAATAACAATCCATCACTATCTAACATTGAATCAGCGCCAGAAAGATTGCCTGTCATTACGTGATGATTGGCAATATCAGACGCTGAAAGCTCCAAATCATCATCACTACCGTAACCATGAGATCCCGTCATTCCTGCATAAATGACGTCATTTCCAGAGCCAGTCTCAATATGGTCGTTCCCCGACCCGCTGCTAACAGTTTGGTTTTGAGAGCCATTATTGTAACCTTTCCCCGCGTAAATATGGTTTTCATTGCCATGAATATCACGTACCGTACCCAAAAGATTACCCCCGAAAGCAACATCGAATCTATCTGGGTGCCGTGAGTTTTCACCATTTCTAATAACTATCATGTCATTTAAATCATTGCCTTCAACCGTCAATGGTAAACCTACGGGTACACCATTTTTATCTACAGCGTTGACCGAAATCGTTAAAGTACTATTGGCAGCATCACCATCATTATCTCTCACAGTATAACTAAAAACTTCCTGTGCGTTGAGGGGGATCTTAGAGGCATCCTCAGTCACTTGATAAGTATAGCTACCATCAGCCATCAGAATCAGCTCGCCATACAAACCAATAACCTTAGTGCCAACACCGGTATTAATACTGCTTGATGTTTCTCCATTCACACACCCTATGACAGTCAATGATCCATCGGCACCGTGCAAATCGTTATGCATTACATTACCTAAAGCACTTGGCAAATGGTAACCACTTCCTTCAACAATCTTTGCCACCAAGTCAAACTGGTTGGATGCATTTTCGTCTGTCTTTATCGAGTTGATAACATTACCGTTTTTATCAACAAAACCTAAGACTTCAACTGTATACATCTTACCTTCAAATTCAAAAGTCACAGATTGACTTTCAATAGTAATGATATCCCTTGGATCAGACTGATTATTTGGTGTTTCGTTATGGGCAAAATTCACCGTAATCGTCACAGGCGTTACTCGACCATAAGCATCGGTTACTGAAAACGTTACATCTAGTGTTGCCCCCGTAATCGAGTCATAGATAGGGTAATTATAGTGAGTAAAGGTTCCTAGTTGGACTAGCTCATTGAGAGCTATATTTCCAGCCAGTCCACTATCGTTATCAATAAAACCATACCCTGATTGCCCATACCCTGCACTCGTTCCCCAGCGTACTTGGTCTAAATCAGGGTCAGCATCGCGCGAATCATAAATTGTAATATTTGAACCACCTGCGATATTGCTCCACTTAGCCGAAACACCGTTAAAATTAAATGAATCGGCTAATACATTGATTGAAGCAACATCCGCATTAGCGATAGGGGCATCATCTTCGATAACAATGGTGATTGTACTTGTGCTCGAAATACCACTTGAATTTTGTGCTTCAATGGGAATATCAATCACAAGGTCATCTTCTCCACCATTATTCGTGTGGTCGAATACAGCATGCAACTGACTAGTCACCTTGCCTTGGTTATCTACGGTAATTTCGACCACTTTATTGTCAGCAACCGTTCCAATCAGTCTCTGTTTATCCGAAGATAAGTTCCAGGTAATAGCTACACCATTAGAAGTGTAAGTACCAACCGGGATCCCCATAGAAAGCTCAGAGGTGTTCGCAATATTAAGCTGCCCTTCCGCTGAGGTCTGGTTAGTCGTGTCTTGTGAACCAATGATAGATGCGTCATCCGCAATCCCGCCTTGTAATCCTTCTTCAGAAACATTGAGCGTCAATTCACCAATAACCGGTGGAGACACTGGCTTGACCGCAAAACCAAGCACAGCACTGTCACCATCTGCATCAGTAACTTTCACTTGGAAATCAATATCTCCATCACCTAACGGCGATTGTATATTTTGATACTGGTAAAACTCCCATTTTCCCGTTGTCGGTGTAAACTCGAGTTTGAAGACTAAATGCCCTTCTGCATCTTTACCTGTAAGAGTATTTGCTCCTACTAATCCAACAGTAATGTCAGAGCCAGTAACCGTTTTGAGTGTCGCAGATTCATCCAGGCCAACTAATTGCAGTGCACCTCGGCCATCGGCCCCCCATTGCGGTTCAACGACACCAGAACCATAAGCAATTGGCTGCGGCGCATCCGAACCAAGAAACTCGATATTTTTAACGGTAAAGTCACTATTATCTTTATGATTGAACGAGTTACCATTATCAGTAGCTTTGATAACCATCGTATCAAAGCCACCCTGCTGCACAGAAAAGTCTTTAGCGTAATCTCCACGATTTTCATCAGAGGTAAAACTTTGAGTTGCAATCAGCTTTCCATCTCGCCAAAACTCAACAATCCCGCTTTCGCCCTCACCGCCAAACATTTTGCTGAACTCAATTTTCGCACCATAAGCTACCGTGTTAGGATCGAGTTTAATAACCAACTCTTCGGATGCAGAACTGCCATCTGAAAACTTACGAAAATCAACTTCATTAGCAAGATTATGGTACGGAGAATCCTTACTACTAACGCCGATACCTTCGCTGTCACCATTAATATTTGCACTAACTAACGTGGATAATAAAGCTGAAGAGAATCCTTTTGCAGTAATAGTAAATTGACCACCGTCAATCGTAGTCCTATTACCACGGTAACTCGTTAAATCAAACTGGCCAGTTAACACATCAGGGATGTCAGTTGCTGTGGCAGCAACTGGATCCATCGCATGGTCGCTAGGTGCATCGTCTTCAATGATGATAGATAATTTGCTTTCCGTTGTGGTTTGCCCATCTGAAACAAATACGCCGAGATCTAAACTCAGTGTATCTTCTTGGGAGCCATCTGGATGGTCGACAGGGCTGAGTAAAGTGACCGTATAGTTCCACTCGCCCTTGCCACTTGCATTAGGAGCAGTAAGTTCGATTTCAATAACGGATTTAGAATCACTCCCAGATGTAGAACCTATCAGCTTGTGATTTTGAGCATCCCATTCCCAAACGACTTCCATACCTCCCGACGTGATGCCCTCCGGTCCCGAAAGAGTGATCCCTACGGAATCGCTATCTACATCATCAATTGTGATGCTGCCAGATGCCTTAACTGCGTCGCTTGTATCTGAGGATCCAATATCATCTTGAAGTCCACCAGATAAGCCTTCCTCGGAGAGAGGCGCAATGCTTGAGATTGCGATGCTTGGCGCATCGTTGGTGCCCGTCACTGTGATGGTGATCGTTTGGGTGTCTGTGCCACCTTGGCCATCGGCAACTTGGACGGTCACTTCGACGTCGGTCGTCTCGCCTACCGCGAGGGAGTCGTAAGCCGCATCTTTCGGATCGAACGTCCAAGCATTTCCTGTCAACGTGAAGCCAGCTGGCGCACTCGCCGCATCGCCATTCGCATCAACCAGGCTGTACGTCAGGTCGCCCTGCGCCGTATCCACATCGGTCGCCGTCACCGTGCCGCTGATCACATCGCCACCTTCGGTCGCGCCGGCCTCTACATCCGCCGCCGCCACTGGCGCATCGTTGGTGCCCGTCACTGTGATGG
>NZ_CAWNJO010000087.1:0-12787 GCF_963874835.1 Vibrio sp. V12_P9A6T4
GGTGTAAACTCTGCCAATCAATTAATATAACTACATGTTTTATAATGACATTGTTAACAATACCATTAATTTCACAGAGTGAATAAAATTAGCGCACTTGTTATTTTTAGTAACAAAATTACAATTTTAACTTTCAAGCTTATTTTTTCAACAGATTAAGTAAACAAGGTAATAAGTTGTTAATTATCACGCTAACTTGATAAAAAACGCCGTCTTACACGCATTTCTCACGACAATTCAACTTTCCGTCGCAAAAAAAGATTTTGGTAATTTTCGGTCGTTTTTTCTTCAATTTCTTTTAATGACAGATTTTTTAGCTGTGCGATATAAGCAGCAACCTCAACAACGTAGGCCGGCTGATTTTGCTGACCACGGTGTGGAACCGGCGCAAGATAAGGGGAATCAGTTTCAATCAGCAAGCGTTCCAAGGGCAGCGCCTTCACAACTTCTTTCAATTCTGTCGCTTGTCTAAACGTGACAATTCCTGAGATAGAAATATAAAAGCCAAGCTCCATAGCGGCTTGTGCAAAGGCAAGATCTTCAGTAAAACAATGGATAACACCACCGCACCTTTCTACCCCACCATCACGGAGCATTTCAAGAGTATCGGCCCGGGCATTCCGTGTATGAATGATCAAAGGTTTGTTAAGGGCAACGGCGGTTTCAATGTGCTGTGAAAACCGTAACTTCTGTAACTCAGCCGTTTCCGGCTGATAGTGATAATCTAGCCCCGTTTCGCCAATCGCCACCACTTTGGGATGACTCGCGTATTGATGGAAGCGGGTCAATTCAAAATGACTTTCAACGTCAAGTGGATGAACACCACAAGAAGCATGAACATTATCAAAGGGCTGAATAAGCTCTAACATTGGTTCAAAAGAATCCAGCGTTACGCCAACAGAAAGCAATTGCTTAACATTGGCTTGACGAGCTTTTTCTACTACATCAGCAACATCGATATGGAGCGTATCGTAATCAAGTTTATCTAAGTGGCAGTGCGAATCTACAAACATGTTTTCTCATCATTAAAGTTAAATAGCCAATCGCTGATCAGTAGCTCGCTATTGAGCCCACTAAACGTCTTTAGTTCTTCCATTAAACGAGTTAATGCCTTGGTTTGGCGATAAAGTACTGGGTAGCTGATCTGTTTTGCTAATCGAAGGCTAATAGGAAGCTGCTGCTGTTCAACCACGCCAAATTGTACCTTTTGCGTATCGGTCAACATGGTCCACAGCCAAGCCAAATATTGGGTAGGCGCCTCATTAATCTGCTTCACACAAGCGGAAATATCGGCACAGGCATTGGTTAAGCAATGAGCAATATTTTGCTCAAAAGCCTGATATTTTGCTAACTCTCCCGATTGAATAAACGCCAACGTATTTAGTGGTGAATAACCATTTAAATGCGCCGCATAAGGAGGGACAGGTTGCGATGTCTGTTCACTTAACCAATGCGAGACTTGTTCACTGCTCGGTGGTGTCAGCACCGTTTTTTGACAGCGACTGATAATGGTTGGGAGTAATGGGTTGATACGAGAGGCGACAAGTAAGAAAAAACAATTGCGCCCCGGAGCTTCTAACGTTTTGAGCAGTGCATTCGCTGCTGATTCATTCATGGAATCGGCGGGATTAATAACGATAAAGCGAGCACCAGAAAGCTGCGCCGATTCTTGAGCCAACTTATTGCATTGCCTAATTTGATCAACGGTAATCGCCTTCCCCTCTTTTTCAGGCGAGATCAGGTGAAAATCAGGGTGACTACCAGACTTCATCAATTCGCAGCTATGACAAAACCCACACGCTTCTGAATGGCTATGCGAACACATCACTGCTGCACTCAACTTCTCAATAAGCCGTTCAGCGCCCAGCCCTGAGGGAGAAACGAGTAAGCTTGCCGCAGGGAACTGCTGGTTATTGAGGCTGGTTTGCCACTGAAGCCAATAGCCTGCTAACCAAGGATACAGATCATTTATCATTAATTTGTTACTCAATGTTTAGCTCTAGTTTCTCTCTAGCATATTGGTTTCTAGAAACTGGTTTAACGCTGCTTTGATAGAGAATGCCACCGCTTCTATTGTTTGTTCAGCATTAATCACGGCCACGCTTTCATCTTCCTTAGCTAGGGCAAGGTAACGTTCACGCGTGCGCTCAAAAAAACCAATATCCATTTTTTCGATACGATCAAGCTCACCTCGACCTCTGGCTCTTTCTAAACCGATGCTCGGATCTAGGTCCAAATAGAGAGTAAAATCTGGCTTAAAATCACCTAGCGTTACCTTTTTAAGGTTTTGCATCGTTTCTAGCGGAATTTGCCTCCCACCACCTTGGTAGGCTTGAGAGGACATATCATGGCGATCACCAACCACCCACGAACCAGCCGCAAGTGCAGGCTTAATCACATTTTCAACCAATTGAACACGAGCGGCGTACATTAATAACAGCTCAGTCATATCCTGAAGCACTTCACCTTCATGCTCTTCTTTGACTAAGGCGCGCATTTTTTCTGCTAAAACAGTTCCACCCGGCTCACGAGTATGAGTGATATTTGTCACGCCGAACTCAATAAGTGTTTCTCTAATGGATTGAATAGCAGTGCTTTTTCCTGCGCCTTCTAAACCTTCTACAACAATAAATTTAGCATTCATGACTGGGTTCTTAACTGTTTTAAATAAGCGCGAACAGCGCGATTATGTTCATTCAATGTTTTAGAAAAAACGTGTCCACCAGAGCCACTGGCAACAAAATACAAATAATTACTCTGCTCTGGGTTTAATGCCGCTTTGATTGAGGCTTCCCCCGCCATCGCAATAGGCGTAGGAGGTAAACCAAAAATAGTATAAGTATTAAATGGCGTCGGTGTTCTTAAGTCTTTTTTACGAAGATTGCCATCGTAGGCATCGCCAAGCCCGTAAATGACCGTAGGATCAGTCTGTAGCCGCATCCGTTTATTGAGTCGATTGACAAAAACGGAGGCAATGCGCCCTCGCTCTGAAGCAATAGCCGTTTCCTTTTCAATAATTGACGCCAAAATCAACGCTTCATAAGGCGTTTTAATTGGCAGATTTGGCTGGCGATTGGCCCAATGTTGATCGAGTATTTTCTCAAGACGTCTATTGGCCCTTTTTAGGATCTCAAAATCGGTCGTTCCAAAAGGGAAATGATAAGTCTCCGCTAGAAACAGTCCTTCAAGCTTTTGCTGCTCAATGCCTAATTTTTGGGCAATGTCGGCTTCTGCCAAATCAGCTATCGTGTTTGTCACACCTTCGGTTTGTGCAAGCAGAGCTCGCCACTCATTAAAGCGGCTCCCTTCGACAAAGGTAATAGAAAACTGATGCTCTTTACCGGATATCACGTCACTTAAGAGATCGATCAATCGAGCTCCGGGTTGTACTTGGTAAGTTCCCGCCTTAATTTTGGTTATTTCAGGATGCAGACGTCGCACTAACTTGTACATCGAAAAATCCGTTATCCATTTTTTCTCATTCAATAGCGTTAATACGCCATTAAGGCTTGTACCAGATTTTATGGTCACGACTTGCGATGAAGGAAGCGATAGAGGCTGTTCTAAATAAGCATCTACCTGTCGCTCAATGTAGAAATATCCAGCTCCAACGGCGATAATGATCAGTAGTAATACAACGAGGATTCGATTAATCACGAGTTAAAACGCTCCTGAAAATAGCGTGTTATGTTACCAATAGGGAAAATCGTATTTGCAATTGCCGTGACAGGCGCAACGCCTAATAAGGAGTTAGTAATAAACACTTCATCTGCCGACAATAACTCTTCTAATGAGAATGCTCTCACCTCAACCTTGAGATCGGTAGCCGCCGCCAATAATACACGACGAATAACCCCAGCTACGCCTGCATTGTCTAAGCTTGGCGTACATAACCTACCCTCTGACACCCAAAAAATATTTGCAACCGTAGTTTCTATGACATGCTCATTGATGTCTAGCGCGATGCCGTCAGCGTACCCTTTTGCATCCATCTCTGACTTCAATAAAACTTGTTCTAGTCGATTGTTATGTTTGTGACCCGCCAATAATGGCGAGAGTCCCATCCGCTGTTGGCATACACCAAGCTCGATACCATCGGCTATCCACTGACCATAATGGGCTGGATACTCAAAGGTACTGATAGTGACTTGAGAATCGCCAACGTTAGCAGGGCTATAACCCCGACCACCTTGTCCGCGGCTAATATGAATTTTCACACCGGATTTTGCGGTACTAGGAACGATCGTTGAGAGCCAATGTTCAACTTGCCGCCAATCAGGGACGGGAATAGCTAAACACCGCAAACAAGATTCCATGCGTTCAACGTGCATATCCCAATATTGAAGCTCACCAGCGCAAACGAGAATCGTTGTGAAGCAACCATCCCCATACTGAAAAGAGCGATCAGTAAGAGATAGAGTGTCACTAGGTTGTCCATTTACCCAAAACATCGTGCTTACCCCACAAAAAGAAACGGCTCAATGCTAAGCATCAAGCCGTTCAAACTCAAGTGTCACAACCGCAATCATTAGATTTTTTTGAAAATCAACGAGCCGTTCGTACCACCAAAACCAAAAGAGTTACAGATTGCATATTCCATACCTTCCACTTTGCGGGCAGTGTGTGGAACAAGATCAATGCCTAAACCTTCTTCTGGATCATCAAGGTTAATGGTTGGTG
The DNA here is from genome assembly GCF_963874835.1 of Vibrio sp. V12_P9A6T4. Classification (NCBI taxonomy): domain Bacteria; kingdom Pseudomonadati; phylum Pseudomonadota; class Gammaproteobacteria; order Vibrionales; family Vibrionaceae; genus Vibrio; species Vibrio sp. V12_P9A6T4. Next base: position 4,681 of record NZ_CAWNJO010000087.1, read on the forward strand.
GAACAATTTGGTCAACTAATGACATAACGGTGATAATGGCTTCAACAGAACCAGCCGCGCCTAGCAAATGACCAGTCATCGATTTAGTAGAAGAGACAAGAACTTGTTTCGAACCTTCTTCACCTAAAGCGCGCTTAACACCTTTAATTTCCGCAACATCACCAGCTGGAGTCGAAGTACCATGCGCGTTGACGTAACCGATTTGAGTACCTGTTACGCCCGCATCACGCATCGCGGCTTCCATCGCTAACGCACCGCCTGAACCGTCTTCGCTTGGTGAAGTCATGTGATAAGCATCACCAGACATACCAAAGCCAACTAACTCAGCGTAAATCTTCGCACCGCGTGCTTTAGCATGTTCATATTCTTCAAGAACCATAACACCCGCACCATCGCCTAGAACAAAGCCATCACGGCCCTTGTCCCAAGGACGAGACGCTTTTTGCGGTTCATCATTACGCGTAGACAATGCTTTTGCTGCGCCAAAACCCGCCATGCCAAGTGGTGTCGATGCTTTTTCTGCACCACCTGCCACCATCGCATCGGCATCACCGTATGCAATCATACGTGCCGCATGGCCAATGTTATGTAAACCTGTTGTGCATGCGGTAGAAATAGCGATATTTGGACCACGAAGACCACGCATGATAGACAAGTTGCCTGAAACCATGTTGACAATCGTTGAGGGTACAAAGAACGGGCTCACTTTACGTGGGCCTTTTTCTACCAAGGCATGATGACCAGTTTCAATCAAGTCAAGACCACCAATACCAGAGCCGATAGCAACACCGATTCTTGGGGCATTTTCTGGAGTTACTGTGATACCAGAATCATTAAGTGCTTGGATACCCGCCGCAATACCGTACTGGATAAAGAGATCCATCTTACGGGCATCTTTTTTAGACATATACTCTTCGCAGTTAAAGTCTTTGACTAGACCTGCAAAACGAGTTGAAAAATTGGTGGTATCAAAATGTTCGATATTAACGATACCGCTTTGACCAGCTAGCAGGGCTTTCCAAGAAGATTCTACAGTGTTGCCTACCGGTGACAACATACCCATGCCAGTGACAACGACACGACGCTTGGACACGATCATATTCTCCGGAGTTGAAAAGTTCTATGAGAGGTATAGAAGAGTTAGAAAAACTCAGGCGGCCAGAGGGCCGCCTGGGGAGAGATATTACTGAGCGCTGTTTACGTAGTCGATTGCAGCTTGAACAGTAGTGATCTTCTCAGCTTCTTCATCTGGAATTTCAGTATCGAATTCTTCTTCTAGAGCCATTACTAGCTCAACTGTATCTAGAGAATCAGCACCTAGATCTTCTACGAAAGAAGCTTCATTCTTTACTTCTGCTTCGTCTACACCTAGCTGTTCAACAATGATTTTCTTTACGCGTTCTTCGATGTTGCTCATGTTTTCTTTTCCTTTACAGATTTCGCCTAATGCGATGGTTCCGTAGTTTATTCTAACTAGGGAAAGTTGCAAGTGGGTCATTGCTGGTCAAACCACAATTTTACCGATTTTAACCGAAATTAAGACCATTTTTGACTTAAATCATGCACAAATGTTGCGCATATAGTTAGCAAGTTTTACACGTTGTTGACAATAGCAAAGCCTTTATTTCATCAATAACGTTCAAAAACCAACTTATACCATGTACATCCCGCCATTTACGTGCAAAGTTTCACCCGTAATGTAGGCAGCCTCTGGAGAAGCTAAAAATACCACTGCCGAGGCAATTTCGCGTGGATCGCCTAAGCGGCCAGCTGGCACTTGGGCTAGTGTAGCAGTACGTTGGTCATCATTCAGCGCTTTTGTCATATCTGTTTCGATAAAACCTGGCGCAACTGTGTTAACCGTCACACCACGAGATGCAACTTCACGAGCCATAGACTTAGTAAAGCCAATTACGCCCGCTTTTGCCGCTGCGTAGTTGGTTTGACCAGCGTTACCCATAGTACCGACCACAGAGCCCACATTGATGATGCGACCATTGCGCTTTTTCATCATGCCACGTAGCACCGCTTTCGATAAGCGGAAGATAGATGTTAAATTGGTATCAATAATATCTGACCATTCATCATCTTTCATGCGCATTAATAGATTATCACGAGTAATCCCGGCGTTATTCACCAGAATGTCGATCACGCCAAACTCGTCATTGATGGTTTTCAGCGTCGCTGCGATAGATTCCACATCCGTCACGTTCAGCGCTAGGCCTTTACCATTATTACCAAGATATTCACTGATTGCCGCAGCACCGCTTTCGCTAGTCGCCGTGCCGATCACTGTTGCACCGCGTTCAACTAATAATTCAGCGATCGCTCGGCCAATACCACGGCTTGCGCCAGTCACGAGAGCAATTTTGCCTTCTAGGTTCATCATCTATTCTTTCCTTTGATTACTTAACGGCATCAAGTGAAGCAATGTCATTCACTGCTGCTGATTCAAGCGATTTAATAATGCGCTTAGTCAGGCCTGTCAAAACTTTGCCTGGGCCAACTTCAAGCAGCTTTTCTATGCCTTGCTCACTCATCAACTGTACACATTCCGTCCAACGAACAGGGCTGTATAGTTGACGAACTAACGCATCTTTAATTTTGGCCGGATCAATTTCTGCTATTACATCCACATTGTTGATAACCGGAATTTGTGGTGCATGAAATTCAATCGATTGTAATGCAACCGCTAACTTGTCTGCTGCTGGCTTCATTAAAGCACAGTGAGAAGGAACAGAAACTGGCAATGGCAGCGCGCGCTTTGCTCCGGCCTCTTTGCATAACTGACCCGCACGTTCAACTGCATCTTTGTTGCCTGCGATGACAACTTGGCCTGGCGAGTTAAAGTTAACTGGTGAAACCACTTCACCTTGAGCAGCTTCTTCACACGCTTTTGCTATCAGCTCATCATCAAGACCGATAATAGCCGACATCGCACCTACGCCTGCCGGAACGGCTTCTTGCATTAACTGACCGCGCAGCTCTACTAATTTGATGGCTTGCTTAAAGTCAACTACACCAGCACACACCAGTGCGGAATACTCACCCAAGCTATGGCCAGCAAACAAGGCTGGCTGCTCTAAACCTAGGCTTTGCCATAGCCGCCAAAGGGCAACAGAAGAAGCGAGTAATGCCGGTTGAGTACGAGAGGTTTGGTTAAGATCTTCTACTGGGCCATTTTGTACCAATGCCCATAAATCATAACCCAGCACTTCAGAAGCTTCGGCAAATGTCTGTTGAATGACATCATACTGCTGACCAAGTTCTGCAAGCATACCAACTGATTGCGAGCCTTGACCTGGAAATACGATAGCAAACTTGCTCATTGTTTGTTTCCTTAAGTAAAAACAAGAGGTTGAACCAACCCCTTAAAATAAAAATCTATCCGCTTAAAACTTAACGAGTGCCGAGCCCCAAGTAAAACCACCACCGAAGGCTTCAAGCAATAACGTTTGACCACGTTGAATTCGACCATCTCGTACGGCTTCATCGAGCGCGGTTGGGACGGTAGCGGCAGACGTATTACCATGGCGATCAAGCGTTATTACGACTTGGTCAAGTGACATCGATAGTTTTTTCGCGGTCGCGGAAATAATGCGATAGTTAGCTTGATGAGGCACTAACCAATCTAATTCTGATTTGTGCATGTTATTGGCAGCAAGCGTATCTTTAACAAGCTTAGAGAGTTGCGTCACTGCCACTTTAAAGACTTCATTACCCGCCATATAGAGCCATTTATCAGCATCACCACCACGCTCTGGAACAGGTAAACTCAAGAGCTCGCCAAACTCACCATCAGAATAGATATGAGTCGACAAAATTCCTGGCTCTTCACTTGCACCAATAATGACGGCGCCTGCGCCATCACCAAATAAAATGATTGTCGAGCGGTCTGTTGGATCGCAGGTTTTAGACAAGGCATCAGCACCAATGACAAGAATGTTTTTACACATACCCGATTTGATGTGTTGATCTGCAATCGATAATCCATAGACAAAACCCGAACAAGCCGCCGCTAAATCAAAAGCGGGACATCCTTTGATGCCAAGCTTACCTTGCACCTGACATGCTGCCGAAGGAAATGCATGGCTACTGCTGGTTGTTGCAACAATAATCAGATCAATATCGTTTTTATCAATGCCGGCCATTTGAATGGCATTTTGCGCTGCATAGAAAGCCATATCCGCAACGGTTTCATTCTCCGCGCAAATGCGGCGCTCACGAATACCAGTACGGGCAATAATCCACTCATCGCTTGTCTCTACCATTTTCTCTAAATCTGCGTTGGTACGCACCTGAGATGGCAAGTAGCTGCCAGTACCTAAAATTTTGCTATACATGAAGACTAATAATGCCTCTCGAGTAAAACCGCTTCCAAACGATCGCTTATACGGCTGGGGACTTGTCGTTTGACCTCGTGTACCGCTTCGGAAATCGCATTCACGACGGCGAGTACATCAGCACTTCCATGACTTTTTATGACAATGCCGCGCAATCCTAACAAACTTGCGCCGTTATACTGGTCGGGGTTCAATGTTTTTAGTTCAGTAAATAATGAAGAAAACAGTTTTCGTGCAATCCAACCCTTTATGGATGAGCCCAAAAGTTGGCTTTTTAACTTATCAATAAAGAGTTGTGCTGTGCCTTCACATGCTTTCAGGCAAACATTGCCGACGAAACCATCGCAAACAATCACATCAGCGACATCATCCAACAACTGATTACCTTCGATATAGCCGATATAGTTGACGGCCTGAGTTTGATTCAGCATTTCAGCGCAACGCTTCACTAAATCATTCCCTTTAATCTCTTCCGCACCAATATTAAGGATGGCAACTTTTGCAGAACGACCTAAATGCTGTTCGGCCAGCGCACTCCCCATGACAGCAAATTGAAACAGAGAATCTGCATCACTTGATACGTTCGCACCCAAATCCAGCATCCAAGTGCGTTGACCTGAAGCCGTCGGCAACGCTGAAACTAATGCAGGACGATCAATGCCGGGCAGCAATTTCAGACGAAAACGAGATAACGCCATGAGCGCACCTGTATTACCACCACTGACACAAGCATCAGCACGGCTATCAGAAACTAGGTCAATTGCGATGCCCATTGAACTTCCAGCACTATTGCGTAAGGCCAGAGAAGGTTTTTCGGAGTTAGAAATAACGCGGTCACTGTGCAAAATACTCAAGCGAGTATTAAGTTCATAACCTAATTGAGATAATTGATGTGTGATCAACACTTGATCACCAACGAGGATCACTTTGAGCTCTGGGAAATGCGACAGTGCCTGCACGGCGGCAGGCACTGTTACGCGAGGACCGAAATCCCCGCCCATTGCATCAAGTGCAACGGTTAAATATTGCAAAGGTCAACCTTACTTGCTGATAACCTTTTTGCCACGGTAATAACCGTCAGCAGTCATGTTGTGACGTAGGTGAGTTTCACCTGAAGTCGCATCTACAGATAGTGCAGATGTAGTTAGCGCATCATGTGAACGACGCATGCCACGACGTGCGCGTGATTTTTTGCTCTTTTGTACGGCCATTGACCCTACTCCTTTGTCTTAACCTATAACGAATTATCGTTTTAAGTTTTTTAAAACATCAAATGGATTCGGCTTTTCTTCCGCTAGTTCTTCTGGAAGTTCACCAAATACTAAATTGTCTGAATTAACGCTACATTCCGCTCTATCGTGCATTGCTACTTGTGGCAAATTAATGATGAACTCGTCTTCAACTAATTGTACAAGGTCGATCTCACCGTACTCATTCGGATCTACCAAATCGTACTCTTCCGGTGCGTCTTCATCCGTTTTACTCCCCAAGTAAGGAGTATACTTGAATTGGACTTCGCACTCATGTGCGAAAACCTTGTTACAGCGTTGACACTCTAAATCGACAGAGATGTTAGCTTTACCAGAGATAACAACTAGTCGCTGTTCATCAAGCCCAAATGACAATGAGACTTGTGCGTCGCGTTTAACGCCTGCGACTGATTCTTCTAAACGCTTAAAAAGACTGAGTTGGATGATACCATCACAATCAAGTCGTTTTTGAGCTGCTTTAGCCGGATCAATCGATCGCGGTATTTTTACCTTTTGCATAGGGCGCGAATATTATCTTCCAAATCGGTTTTAGTCAAAGAAAAAGGCAAAAAAGTTCGTTTTTTCCCCTTTCCACTGAGAGAATTATGTACAGCATGTCTGATTGATATATGCTGCGGTAAAATTCGCAGCAATTCTAAATCAAAATGCAAAATTACCAACTAGTTTTAGCATCTACTTCGCCGTTTCGGCAGCAATTACTTAAAAAGCTGGATCTACCTTTTGTTACCTGCTCGCCTAATTGCGACGAAACTCCGTTACCTGGTGAGCCCGCACAAGATCTGGTGACTCGTTTAGCGGAAACGAAAGCAAGATCTTACCATCCAAACCAACCCAGTTTAGTCATCGGTTCTGATCAAGTTTGCGTGATTGACGGTGAGATTATTGGCAAACCTCATACTCAAGAACAAGCCATTAAGCAGTTACTCAGACAAAGTGGAAAAGCCATCACTTTTTATACTGGGCTTGCGGTTTACAACTCAGTCTCTGGTCAATGCATGGTCACCATAGAACCCTTCACGGTTCATTTTCGCTCTTTATCTACCGAGATGGTGACGGCTTACGTGGCAAAAGAACAGCCACTACAGTGCGCAGGCAGCTTTATGTGTGAGGGCCTAGGCATTGCACTTTTTGAACGTTTAGAAGGTGATGACCCTAATAGTTTGGTTGGGCTACCATTAATTAAGCTAGTCTCAATGCTTGAGTCTCAAGGCATTACCGTTTTAGGATTATGATTAAAAGTGAGCGCCTTGATCTGCGCTCACTTTTATACCATGACTTCGACCATTACTTTATGTTTCTACTATGTTGCTACTCGTTAACGAATGAAAGCTGGCCTTAAGCGTTTCTCAATTTGACTAATGCTTGCTCTAGTTGAGTATCGAGTGGTGCATTAATGTCCATTAACGCCTCTGTCGAAGGGTGAATAAAACGAATATTGGCCGCGTGTAAGAATAATCGGTCAATGCCAAACTGTGCGGTATATGCGTCAAAACGGCGGTCACCATAACGATCATCCCACGCAATCGGGTGCCCTGTATACTGAGTATGAACGCGGATCTGATGAGTACGGCCAGTGATCGGACTGGCTTGCACCAAAGTTGCTTGTGCAAACTGTTCAAGGATCTTAAAGCGCGTTTCCGATGCTTTACCGTTTGGATTGACTCGCACAATGCTGTTCACTTCATTTTTCAATAGTGGCGCATTCACGACTTTACAGCTGCTTTTCCATTGCCCCATAACTAAAGCAAAGTAATATTTTTGAATCGTTTTTTCTCTAAACTGGGCTTGGAGATGACGCAGCGCGGAGCGCTTTTTAGCCACTAATAAAATGCCCGACGTATCGCGATCGATACGGTGCACCAATTCCAAAAAGCGAGCTTCTGGGCGCAATGCCCGCAGCGCTTCAATTGCGCCAAATTTCAAACCACTCCCACCATGAACAGCCGTACCGGAAGGTTTATTCAGAATAAGTAAGTGCTCATCCTCAAAAATAATGCAGTGTTCTAGCTCGGCGACTTTACTCAATTTGGTATTGGGTGTGTTGCTCTCTTGATCCGACTGTTCGAGAGTCACTGGTGGTATTCTCACCACATCACCAGCCGATAACTTATATTCTGCTTTGATGCGTTTTTTATTTACACGAACCTCTCCTTTGCGCAGGATTCGGTAAACCATACTTTTGGGAACGTTTTTTAATTGGTTACGCAAAAAATTGTCAATGCGTTGACCAGCCATATCTTCATCGATATCGATGAGCTGGACTTGGGTTCTAATTTCACTCATGGGCGCCATTGTACCACTGTAAATTGTTTAAATTCACATTTTCTTCGCCACAAAAAAGAATATTTTCATCTGCTGTTTAATGGCAAATTGGCGAGAATTACACCAATTGAAATGTGACTGTGGATAAAATTAAATATTACCCATTACAATTCTTACTTTAACAACTAAAACTCTTTGATAAACATTAAATTAGCCATCTAACTTTTAGAC
>NZ_CAWNJO010000088.1:0-12755 GCF_963874835.1 Vibrio sp. V12_P9A6T4
TGCGTTCATCTCGAATAATTATATATCTTATGTTTAATAAATAATGACAAAATGAAAGCGCCATGCCTTTATGCGCTTTCTAGGGATGTAGCCATTAAATATAATCAGTATTTACCATAAAATACCTAATAACTAGTCTGATAATCGAAGATTTCATTCTAGTTATTAATACGTTAATTTCCGGCTAGTTTAACTCTGAAACCTTTCTTTTCTAAATAAGCTTTAATTTTGTCTCGAGCATCTCCCTGGATCTCTATTTCACCATCTTTTACTGAGCCACCACACCCACAACTTTTCTTGAGTTCTGCCGCGAATAGCTTTAGTGCCGTATCATCTAAATCCAAGCCGGTCACGATACTCACGCCTTTCCCTTTTCGCCCTTTTGTTTGACGATGGATTCTAACCACTCCATCTCCTTTAGGGCGTTCTATAATTTCAGGCTCAGCTTTGATACGGCCTAAATCCGTAGAATATACAAGTGTCATAAATCATTTACTTCTTTAATTGTTCTGCTTTCTGTTTTGCAAGCAAATAAGCTTCGATATGTTTTTGAATAGCCACTTTTGAACCTTTGATTAAGCGACCATTGAAAAAGCAATACCACCCATTGAGCTCACCTGTATCATTCTTCAGTGTAAAGCCGCCAAATTGCTCTTGTTTACCATTTGGAGCCTCTCTCTTCTTACCTACCGCACTGAACTCTCTAGGATCAATGATAGAGGCAGTATCACACCACCAGTCTATGCTTTTTTTAACTGCCGCAAGGTTACCAGTCAAAACATGGTTTTTGATCTTAACTTGCCATATATCTGTAGAGTTAGGCGCAGATGTAAGGGTAAATCCTCGATACGTCGCTATAGCCATATGTTATTGGTCTTTTTAATTATAGGTTAGTTAAATAATAATTGTATCTTCACCGTTATCAAGTATATTTATCGATAAACCATATTGTTATAGTGCATCAAGATGAAAAAAAACATCCCTCTCATCACAGATCCTATGATTTTAAAACAAAAGGTTACTGAATTTTCCGACACAGTTTGCTTTGAACAATTTCAACATTTGACACATTGGCAATATTCGAAGAACTCCGCTTTGGCCATGACTAAAGATTGGAATCATTTTGTTACATTTTGCAAAATAAGATGTGTTACTCCTCTTCCTGGCTCAACAACAGCTGTTAGGCAATTTATCGAAACGGAAGCTCGAGTGAGAAAATACGCGACTATCAGGCGTTACATAGTCACCATTGGTATCATCCATCACCTACTTTCGATGAAAGACCCCACGCAAAACCGACGCACTCAACTTTCTTTGTTTCGTCTTAAAGGAGAGAAAGGTGATGATGCTAAGCAAGCGACACCGTTAACGAAAAAACATTTATTAGCACTAGATATACAACTTATTCATTCACCTCACAAAAAGGATATCCGCGATCTTGCAATCTATTATGTGATGTTTGAGTGTGCTTTGAAACGAAGTGAGCTTAAAAAACTAAGTACAGGACAAGTCTTAACTGTGGATGGGCAAACGAAGATCATCGTGGGAAATGTCGATTATTATCTTTCTGAATCGGCCTCTCTTGCACTTAAAAAGTGGCTACAATTACTCAATAAAGAGTCGAAAATTGTGTTTTGTTCAATCGATCGCCATGGCAATATTTCAAATAGATCTTTAAATGATGCATCTATTTTCCGTATCTTACGTCATGCAGGGCAACGTTTAGGCATATTTGAATTGAGGTTTTCAGGCCAATCAACCCGTGTTGGTGCGGCTCAAGAACTGGCGAAACAAGGTTATAAAACTCAAGATATTCAGCAATTTGGACGATGGTTAAGCCCTGCAATGCCAGCTCAATACATTGGTAAGCTCGACATTGCAGAAAGTGAACAGATGAAATTTAAGGTCATTAAACCTTTTGATTAAGTGACGTTGTCACGCAATTGGCTAGAAATTCATGAAACCTATGCCCATTATGCTCTAACATTTTAGGAAACATTGAAATGGGAGTCATGCCTGGGAAGGTGTTAACTTCATTAAGATAAATGTTTCCCTCTGGGGTTAAAAAGAAATCAATACGTGCAAGGTGCCTAAGCTTCATGTGGGTAAAAACCCTAGCAGCACAATCACTTATCATTTCTAATTGATCTCTGGTTAAATTCTGAGCTTGTACTTCAGTCATCGAATGGCTAGTCGCACTGTATTTTTCTTCATAAGTATAAAATGCGTCTTCTGGTGCGATGATCTCACCCGGCTTAGAAAGATATAAAACACCATCAAGCTGATAAGCGGCAACTTCTAATTCCCTAGGTTTCACTGCTTTTTCAACCAGAACTTGTTCCGAGTAGCTAAAAGCCGCATCGATTGCGCTATTGAGCTGGGAAGCCTCGGTGACTTTGTAACAACCAACAGATGAGCCTTGTCTCGCCGCTTTAATAAACACACTTCCCCATTTTTCCAGAGCCTGATTACACTGCTGATGCGCTTGTGCATTATTTTCTGAAAGAAAAAGATAAGGTGTATTAGGAATATCCAGCGCATCGTACCAAAGCTTAGATGTAATTTTATTAAAGCTGTTAGCACTGGCTTCTGGACCACAACCTAAATATGGGATGCCAGCCAGCTCGAGCATCGATTGAATGTCGCCCGTTTCCCCTGGATAACCATGAATGCAAGGAACCACAAAATCGATATTGACGGCAACACCATTGGTATTCAACGTTGCAGCATTCGTGTCTAAGAAGCTCAGATCGCCCTTTTCACTGTACCAACCATCGGGTCGCATTTCGACGCGAATAACTTGAAAACCTTCTGTTTTTTCAAGTTGTGCTTGTAAATAGTTGGCTGACACAAGTGAAACTTCATGTTCTGACGAACCGCCACCACATAATAATAGGATTGTTGTTTGAGTCATTAAAATCTGTCCATGCTGCTGACGAATAAACTATAAAGCATGATAATCAATTCAGTGTGAAGTTACACGGTTTTAGCCAAGGAAAACCTTTTTACTGTTGTAACAGGCTAAGTTATAAGCAATAAAGGGGCATAAGCCCCTTTGATCATTTATTCGCGATAAAATCCAGAATCAGTTCAACTTATTGAGTGTCGGAAATTCCGAATTTTTGATGGTATCAATACTTTTGGCAAAAGGTTTCATTGCTTGAAACTCGGTTGGCAGTGTTTTAATTGCTTCAACAGCATCGGCACGAGTTGCGTAGTCACCATAAAGTACGGTGTACCACTTGGTTCCATTCACTACTTTATAATTTTCCCAAATAGGTTGGCCGTCAGAATTGGGCAGTTTACTGGCAAACTGATCAACTTTATTCTGTGATCCAACAGCAACGACCTGAATGGTGTAGCCAAAACGCGGATTCATTGCCGTCTGTTTAGCTGTCGGTGGAATGAGCGCTACTGCGGCTTTGCTTTGAGGGCTCATCTTAACGACTTTTTTCTCTGTATCGTTAGGAGACATCTTCACCACATTCGTTTCGACATTGCTCTCAGAAATTCCAGTAGCCATGCCTTCTTGAGCGACTACTGGTTGCTGAACCGGAGCAACTTTGTACTCTTCACGATGGCTTTCAGAGGTGACATCGGTAATGTATGTATCAGATGCACAGGCAGCCAGAAGCACTGATAAACCGACAATTGTGATTTTTTTCATGAATTGTTCAACGCCTTAAGTAGAAATTACTATAAATCATGCCGATAGCGACGCTCAGAATCAAGCTCGCTTTGTGATTATATACCTTTGTACTGTGATTTATGGCACAAAGTCGCAGTTGTCTCACGACGTAATGATCACAATCAAACCAATATAGTGAACAAGGATAGCATTTGTTCGCTAAGCTAACGGTAATTCGTGAGTGAAAGGTTCATCAACATGAACAATTTAAATCCATTCCTGAAACCAAAATCGATCGCGGTTGTTGGTGCATCAGTACGCTCGCTTCGTGCTGGCAATATTGTGATGAAGAACCTACTTCAAGGAGGCTTCGATGGTGCGATTATGCCTGTCACGCCTTATTATCCATCCGTCTGTGGCGTATTGGCCTACAAAAGTATCGAATCTCTGCCTATCGTCCCTGATATTGCGATTTTATGCACGCACGCAACACGCAACGTCACCTTATTTAAGCAATTGGCAGATAAAGGCATCAGCTCCGTCATCGTACTTTCATCTGATATGTATACTGAAGATGCTCAAGGAGTCGAAATCCAAGCCCAATGTTCTAGCATTGCAAAATCGGCAGGAATGCGCATTTTGGGCCCCAATAGCTTAGGGCTGATCCTACCTTGGTTAAATTTCAACGCTTCGTTTTCTCCTGTCACAGCCTTAAAAGGTAACATTGCCTTTATTTCACAATCTGCAGCGGTTTGTACCACGATTTTAGATTGGGCAAATGACAAAGAGATCGGATTTTCAGCATTTATTTCTCTTGGTAATGCCAGCGACATCGATTTCTCTGACTTGCTTGATTGCCTGAGCACGGATAGACACACCCAAGCCATTTTGCTTTATGTTGATACGATTAAGGATGCTCGCCGTTTTATGTCGGCAGCGCGTGCCGCGTCACGTAACCGGCGAATCTTAGTATTAAAAGGAGGAAGAACGCTTGCTGGACGTAAAGCGGCGCAAGCACATACTGGTGGAGACAATACACTCGACATTATTTATGACTCCGCAATTCAACGCACGGGTATGTTACGGGTGAATAATACCCATGAACTCTTTGCCGCTGTTGAAACACTCACTCACTCCGTTCCATTACGAGGTGAACGTCTTGCTATTATTACCAATGGTGGCGGGCCAGCTATTATGGCCGTCGATACCTTGTTAGATCGAGGCGGAAAGCTTGCCGATCTTGAAGAGTCTACTTATCAAAAACTAAATCAGTGCCTGCCTAAAAGTTGGTCTCACAGTAATCCGGTCGATATGGTGGGTGATGCGGATCATACTCGCTACGTTAATACACTAAATGTGCTGCTAGATAGTGATAAAACCGATGCCATTCTCATTATGCACAGCCCATCTGCGATTGCGCAGTCTGAACAAACCGCTCAAGCGGTGGTCGACGCCATTAAAGCACACCCTCGCCATAAACGTTTTAACATCCTAACCAATTGGTCAGGAGAACTTACCGCGCGCCCGGCTAGACAAATATTTACCCAAGCGGGCATCCCAACCTATCGAACGCCAGAAAGTGCAGTTGTGGCATTCATGCACTTAGTCGAGTACCGTCGAAATCAAAAACAACTAATGGAAACGCCGACAACCGCAGAACCCGTCCATGTATCAGAAATACACAGCGCGCAGCAATGGATAGCGGAGCAACTGGATATACACCCTACCCGCCACCTTGATACACACCAAATAGGCAAGCTATTTAAATGTTTTAATTTTAACGTATTACCAACTTGGATAGCTTCTGATGCCAGTGAAGCGGTACATATTGCCGAGCAAATTGGTTACCCAGTCGTGGTGAAATTGCGTTCGCCCGATATTACGCATAAATCAGATGTGCAAGGCGTGATGCTCAATCTACGCAACCGCCACGAAGTGGCAAGCGCAGCGCAAGCGATATTGGATCGCACGCAGATCTCGTATCCTTCCGCTAATATTCATGGGTTATTGGTTCAGGCAATGGCAAAGCTCGCTGGCGGCGAAGAGCTCAGGATCAAAGTGATTACTGATACAACCTTTGGCCCGGTCATTTTACTGGGACAAGGTGGTTCAGAATGGGATGAATCAATCGATGCCGCCGCCGCACTCCCCCCACTGAATATGACGCTCGCTCGTTATCTGATTGTCAGAGCAATACGCAGCGGGAAAATTCGGCTGCAAAAACTACCAGAGCCAATGAATATTGATGGGTTATCTGAGTTTTTAGTTCGTATCTCGCAGATGATTATTGAATGTCCACAAATAGATGAATTAGATATTCACCCGGTTTTAGCCAATGGCAATCAATTCACCATATTGGATGCCAACTTAGTCCTAAAAGATTACCAAGGCGACGGACAAAGTAGATTAGCTATCCGCCCCTATCCAAGTGAGTTTGAAGAAAATGTGATCCTAAAGGACAACTCGGCCATTACCTTACGCCCAATCTTGCCCGAAGATGAGCCGCATCATGCAGAGTTTATCCGTAACGTATCAAAAGAAGATTTGTACAAACGCTTTTTTTCGGATGTCGGCGAGTTTAACCATGAAGCCTTAGCCAATTTTACTCAAATTGACTATGACCGAGAGATGGCTTTTGTCGCAGTGGATCATACTAATGATCAAGAGAGTATTATTGGCGTTTCACGGGCACTCATTAACCCTGAGAATAGCGATGCTGAGTTCGCCATCTTGATCCGTTCTGATTTAAAAGGAAAAGGTTTGGGTAAAATCTTGCTGCAAAAAATCATCGACTATTGTCGCTTGAAAGGAACCTTACAAATTTCCGGCATGACCATGCCAACCAACCGAGGCATGTTGACGCTAGCGCAAAAATTAGGTTTTGAGATTGAAGTGCATTTCGAAGATGGGACGGCAGATATGGTTTTGATCTTAAATAAACCAGAATAAAGCCGTAGCGATCAGATTTGATCACTGCGATCCGCCCAAAATTTTAACTTAGCACCCAGTTTTTCTTGAGGTATTGCACACACCACGACTTTGCTTCGCCCATTTTATTACGCCGCCATGCCATAATGATCTGCATCGATTTTTCTTCAGATCCGCTAATTGCTTTCAGTTTACCTGCGGCGATCAACGGTTCTGCTATCTGTTTCGGTAATGTGCCAATACCTAGCCCTTCCACTAACGCGGCACATTTTGCGCTGAAATTAGTTACCGTCAGACGCGGTTGTTTTTGCAAAATATTCACGCTCATTGCAGGCTGGTCACGCGCGGTATCGGCAATCGCAATCACTCGATACTTTTGCCTTGCTTCTTCATCAAATGCACCGCTTCGTTTGTGCACGTAATGCGAGCTGGCCGCTACCCAAACCATTGACATAGTTCCTATGGTTTCTGCTTTTACATCTTGTGGTAACGTATCGATACGTGGGCAAATCAGCAAATCGGCTCGATCGGTTGAAAGTGACTCCCAACACCCCGCTAAAATTTCTTCTTGAAGACGGATTCGTGTTTTACTGACATTACCTAACGCTTCAACCATTGGGAAAAAATTATGAATAGGGATAATACCGTCAAATGCGACCGTCAAATCCAGTTCCCAACCATTCGCTAACAAGGTTGCGTCATTCACCAATTTTTCTGTCGCCGATAAAATGGCTCTACCCCGCTCAAGAATGAGCAAGCCGGCTTCAGTAAACGTCGCTTTATGCCCTGAACGGTCAAAAATAGTGATATCTAAATCTTGTTCCAATTTTTGGATCTGATAACTCAGCGATGATGGTGCACGGCTTAGCTCATTTGCCGCCGCAGCAAAGCTGCCTCGTCTATCAATCGCATCTAAAATATGAAGCGCTTCTAAGGTAATTGGACTTTGCAAAATGGACATCCTTTGGTGAAATTGCAGTGAGTATGCAATAACGAGTATGCCTTATTTATCATCGTTGTGGTATCTCTGACGGGATGGAAAATAGATGAGGGGGACTGGTTTGGAACCAAAAATCGTAGAAAAGGTGTGTGATTTATAGACATCCTTTCAACTATACTGGGTGAGAAATTCAACAAAGATTACTGTGGGTAAAGCGGCATAAGCAGGATGGAATAGCTGGTCTGGAAAGCCAAAGCAAGCGCCCTCATTCTTCTCCAAATGCCAAGATTACTGATGTATTAGGTGCATTGATCCTTGAGATGCGTGTGAACCGCAATTTAGGGGCGCGGCGCATACAAACAGAACTAATCCGACTTCACCAAGTACACCTAAGCACAGCAACTATCCATAAAGTATTATCAGAAGCTTCTGTGAAGCCCATTGTAAAAAGGACTTCCAAAGATACGAACGCCCAATTCCTGGCGATCGAGTCCAAATGGATACCTGTAAAATAGCTCCTGGAATTTATCAGTACACGCCATTGATGACTGTTCTCGCTATCGGGTTTTGAGGTGCTATTCTCGGCGTACAGCGGCAAATACAGTTAACTTTATCGAGTGTGTAGTAGATGAGATGCCGTTTCCTATTCAACGTATTCAGACGGACAGAGGGCGTGAATTCTTTGCGGAGAAAGTCCAGAAACAACTTATGATTTATGGCATCAAGTTCCGTCCCAATAAGCCTGCATCCCCTCATTTAAATGGCAAAGTAGAGCGCTCCCAGAAAACGGATAAAAGCGAGTTCTATCCGACTATTGATTTAGACATTGGGCTGGAAGAACTGGATGCATACTGGCTGAGTAGCAAACCTACTACAACTGGGAACGGCCACACCGCTCTTTAAAAGGACTAACACCGATAGGAAAGGTTACAGAATTATCTGACCAGACACTTCGGTACTTAGGTGCAAAAACTATATGATATTTACAATTCCATCGCGTGTGCGCTAGGCTCTTTTCGTCCCCCCATTGGGACCCCCTTTCAATTCTTAATTAACTCTTGCAGTTGCCAGACCACAAGACGTTTTTATCAAATTGAAAGGGGTTATATAACTGACTTATAGCTGTAAGCTTTACGGAACCCCCAGCCTAGCTGGGGGTTTTCTCGATACAATAAAGCCAGTTTAATACTGGCTTTGAGACACATTCATTTAAAAAGGGGTAGAAAAGTTATCAATGAGTGAGTCTATTTCTTATTTTCTGACATCTCTTTCTTAACCATGACCGCTGCAGCCACGATAAAAACGATGATTAATCCAAGCTCCATACAAAACCTCGATAAGTGTGTAAAATTAAAGGCTAAAATATAAACAACGCGATTCTAGCAGACTGGAAAAATATAGACAGCTTTTAACGTATTGCTAACGTTTTTAGCGACTCAGTTCAAAAAGAGCGTGAATAAAGAAAAATGGTAATTTTCATCACATCCGTAACTCTAGATTGTTATATTCTCTTCCTACTTGAAGCTACAGCGGTGTTTAACAACGTACCGCCGAACTCAAAAAACTACTGTAAACACACTAAAGCCGCCACGCGTTGGCAATGCCTCTTGAGCCGTTTGTATGGATAATAACTAACGCAATCGGGTAAGGTGAGACCCAGACTTTAGCTACAACTAAAGTTCTTCTATCTGGCAGTTCGATTGAACGATGGCTTCTACTTCACCGTCCCGAACACCGAAAAAGGCATCAGCCATGCCATAAAAACCATTAAGAAACACAAACCTCAACGCGTCGTTATCGAAGCAACGGGTCGATTAGAAATGCCCTTTATACTCGCCTGTGATAAAGCAAAATTACCTTATGTTATTGCCAATCCACTGCGCATTAAACGATTTGCCGGTGCTATTGGCCAACGAGCTAAGAACGACCGTTTAGATGCGGCTCTCATCGCACATTATGCCGAACGGGTTCAGCCCGAACTGACCAAGATAAAAAGCGAAAATATACGCCTTATGAGTGACTTAGTCACTAGGCGCAACCAACTACTCACCATGCAAACCATGGAAAAAAACCGACTACAAATATTACCAAAGAACATCTCATCGACTATCACCCCCATTCTTACCGCTCTGAAAAATCAGATTGAAAAAGTAGAAGCAAAGATAGCGAAACTGATTGATAGCTGTCCTGAGTATCAAGCCAAGAATACTCTTCTCCAAAGCATGCCGGGCGTTGGCAAAGTCCTTGCGGCCTCCTTAATTAGTAATGTGCCCGAGTTGGGCTATATCACGAACAAACAAACTTCTTCTCTCATTGGCGTCGCACCAATAACAAGTGTAGTGGTCAACTAAAATTGGCCACGGTTTTAGAGTTTTCCCAATATAATCGTTCTGATTCATTGGGAGTTAGACCACCGTTATACTGATGTGGCCTGAGTTGGCAGTAATATCCGATAATGTAGCGGGTGATCTCTTGTTGAGCCTCAGCGAAGCTATGATAACCCACAGTTGGCACCCATTCCGTCTTCAAACTTCTAAAGAAGCGCTCTATCGGCGCATTATCCCAACAGTTTCCTCGGCGAGATAAACTCTGTTTTATTTGAAAGCGCCACAGCAATTGACGGTATTTACGGCTAGTATAATGACTGCCTTGATCGCTATGGAACATAACACCTTTAGGCTTACCACGAGACTCATAGGCCATCGAAAGAGCTTTGCCTGTTAGCCTAGAATCCGGTGATAAAGACATCGACCAACCAATCACTTTGCGGGCAAAAAGATCGATAACGACCGCTAAATACATCCACCGATTACCCGTCCAAATATACGTAACATCGCCAGCCCAGACTTCATTTGGAGCCGTAACAGCAAATTGACGACTTAAGTGATTTGGAACGTCAATATGTTCTTGTGAAGCCTTTCTGTAACGATGCTTTGGTTCTTGGCAGCTCACTAAACCAAGAGTTCTCATTAGCTTTGTTGCTCGGTATCGGCTCAGCTTTACACCCTGATTTATGACTATATCTGCAATGGTTCTCGCTCCCGCAGAGCCATTGCTTGCGGCGTGAGCCTCGCTAATCAAGCTGCGCAGTTTTATTGTTTCCGCATTAATTAACGCTGGGCGCTTAAGCCAATAGTTATAACTACTTCGATGAACATTGAAGATTTCGCATAATATTTTTACGCTGTGGCTCTGCTTGAGTTTCTTGATTATCAAGAATTGTTCAGTGAGTCCGACATCAAGAGAGCCGTGGCTTTTTTTAGTATTTCATTATGCTCTTCAAGGCGAGCCAGCTTCTTTTTCAATTCCCTAATTTCTATTTGCTCAGGGGTCATAGGTGAAGCTTTCGGTGTTTTCCCTTGGCGTTCTTCTCTAAGCTGGCGAACCCATTTATCCATCGTGGACTTGCCCACATTCATGGCTTGGGCTGCTTCCGTCACTGAGTAATTTTGGTCTAAGACTAGCTGCGCTGCTTCTAACTTAAATTCTGCGCTAAATAGTCGTCTTGTACGTTTTGTCATAATGTCACCTGTTAACTTATGAGGTGATGATATCACCTCTAACTAAGTGACCAAATTCACTATGCCACTACAACTGTGTAGCAAGGCTATTTGCTAAATACGCACCTTTTTCCTCTAATCGTTTCAACAAAAGTTCAAATTCGAGATTATATTGGGCTTGTAACGTAGTTTTGACATCACCTAAAGGTTGGTCTTGTTTTTGATATACTGATAAAAGTACATCTTCCATATCCTTTAGGCTAGTTGAGTCATCGATTTTTCTAGTCGTTTCTGAGTGCATAGCTAAACACAGCAGTAAAACCAGGCAAAGCGAACTGCGGTGCATTCCTCTAGACATTTCCATACTTAATGCACTAACTAACTCTTGCGGCGCCCCATGAAATACATGTCTTAAAATATACTCAGGAAATGCACCAATGAAAAATATTGGAGCATTTAGCGAAAACCTAGAAATCAGAATCATGATTAAAAGCTTCTGGCGTAATTTTAATTCTGGGAAAAACTGATTTATTAAGGCTAGGAAACATGAGTATTCACTACCACTGAGCGAGCTAATATCCTCACTAACTTTTGAAGCTAGCAAACCTGATGAAACTATATCGGCTTCTTTATCATGTAACTCGCATGATAGTAATTGTTCTTGTGCATATGCATGTCTCTCCAAAAGGGATAGCATGGTGATTGGTGTTGATTGAAGAATATCGCCATACTCGTCTAAGTAATGCATGTGCACAAATACGCCACAATTTTCGTCATGTTCTAAGGAATACTTCAATTTTAGAAAGCGACGCGACTTAGAAGGCACCTCCAGCAAATGTGAATGCATCTGAATCTCAGCATCATTTAATGAGATTACTTTTAAGTACTTTTCTGATTGTTCACTAAACCAGTTATACATCCTACAAGTGTATTCCATCCCCCACAAAGTTGAGGTACTGTCTAGCAATGCTTATAGGTTTTATATATTTCAAGCTCTGTATCACTCAAATTTACCAAATTTACTACTTTGATGATTTTCTCAATGTCTGCAGCCGTTTTTCCTGTGTAATCGTTGTTGATCTGAATTTGTTGGAACCCAAAATCATACTGCCCTAAGGCTTGATCATTAAAAATGTATCTACTCAAGGGTTCTCCTCTTTTTAGGGTTATAACCCCTCTTGAGCCGCTTGTTAGCTGCTGCACTTTAGCCGGAGATTGACTACCCAACGGCCTAATTTAAAACACATTATTATTTTCAAGCGACAAAGTAAAACGGACAACTGAGAAACTAAAACCCAATCCACGAAACGCACTTGGCAAAGAAGAAATAACAGCAAAACTTGATGAGTTTCTAGAGCTTAAATTTACAAAGAATCCTTTCAAAGAAGCCAACGACCAATTGCGCAAAACCCATTTAGGCGTGAAAGAGCTTCAAAATCAAAGAAGCCACACCAAAGAAATAAACAAACACACCACTTCCCGTAAACAGACTTCGGTTAGTTCAAGCACTTCACGAACAGTGCCACTGGCGAGATACATGGAAAAGTGCTGACTTTCAGGTGTAAAGCTAGAGCCTCAGACCAAGAAAAAATGAACACGGAATTTTATGATTTTTCTTAACCTCAGCTAACGCCCGGCTAAGGGGTTGACAACGCACCACCGAACTCAAAAAACACACTGTAAACACTAAACTCCAATTTTGTACTAAAGTCGCCACGCGTTGGCAATCCCTCTTGAGCCGTTTGTTAGGCTATTAATC
>NZ_CAWNJO010000089.1:0-12579 GCF_963874835.1 Vibrio sp. V12_P9A6T4
ATATATCGGAATTTAATGAATTGACCTCATTATGGTCATCATTTTTCCTTAAATAATGGGCAACTTAGTCCATTATTTATTTGAACATTAAAAATATTACAACGTAACTTATTTACATTGTAAATGAGCTAAAAATACCCGGAACGATTAGAGAATCAGCATAATTTACGGTATGTGTCATTTGGAATGATGTTCCCCCTGCAGATCAATTAAATCATCGCAGAACATGAATAATAATAACTAGAGCGACAGGGCAGGGGAAACTTATCCTTTTAGTCAGGGGAACAGGACGCATGATCAAGGCTAACATGATGATCATGCGTCCGAAGAGATCCCTCGCCACAGGAACAATGATCAAGAGGAATTAGCGCCTTCCTTATCAGCAAATAATCAGAAAACAAATGGATCTTCATCGGATCAATGATCAAGTGTGATTTAAGCTCGGAAGCATGTAAAAATAGCGCATAATTACGGGTGATTGCAGATGGAGTAGGGGCTGAGCAAGATACCTAGTACATAACAAGTAAAATTTAAAACACACCAAATAACAAAACCTTCTTCAATACGCTCTTGATCATGCTTTCGACACACTCTCACTCCTTATAATAGAAGCCGTTAAAAGAGTTATTTGTCATTTCAATTCGTGTTTATGCCAAAATCGACTTTGAAAGAACATTTAATGCACTTCCTTGATCATCTTTCCAAAGAAAAACCAAGCCCATATTCTTCATCTAGCTCAAATAAAATAATCACTTCAACTCATCATGTGGATAAGTTGTGCATGGGCCATGATCATGCTTTAAGAAAGTGTTTGATCATTGATTCAGTCGTCTGATGATCATCGTTCGGAATGTGATTGATCATGCTTTCTTCTCTACAATGATCATGTTTTCAGTTTTCTATGATCATGCTTCTGAAGGGGATTTTTTTTTATCCCTATAAAACAATCAATTAGGCTGCTCATTAAGGCCTGATCATTAGATCATATAAGCAATATAGATCAGAATAATCAAAAAGATCAGTTATTTAAAAGCAATAAGTTTTTCTTTATTTATGATCTCTTTTTCTTTATTCTATTGGAACTATAGCGATATTACGGCTAGTGTGATACGGATCTAATAATGAACGCAGACGAAAAAATATTGATCAAAGCACCAAGGAGCCACAAAGATGGGCATCTTTTTGAAGTTTCAGAAACTGCTGTTGATTGGGTTGATCAATACCAACATTTTAAAGGTGTTACCAAAAGTATCGTTGAACTTCTTAACCTGATCTCATTAAGAGGTTTCCGCAGCCAAGATGGGTTAGTCTCAACAACAGAGTTAATTGAAGCAACCGATGGCCAATTGACCAGAGCGGCTATTCAGCAACGGCTGCGTGCTGCAGTAAGTATTGGTTTATTTAAACAGATCCCGGTGAGATTTGAAGAAGGTTTAGCCGGCAAGACAATGCTGCATAAATTTGTTAACCCAAATAAGCTCATCTCTGTGCTTGGTTCAACCAGTCTGGTAACTGAATCAGTAAAACAGACAGAAAAACGCAAGCGTTCAAAAGCGCTGGCTCAAACTCAGGTCAATAAGCGTTTGTTGACAGAACATGGGCTAAATATTCCACCAGCGATGAAAGACGAAGCGGATCAGTTTGTGGTTTCACCCACCAATTGGGCTGGGATCATTGATCAAGCATTAGCTCCACCGAGAACTCGTAAAAGCTACCAGAA
Source organism: Vibrio sp. V12_P9A6T4 (assembly GCF_963874835.1). Taxonomy (NCBI): domain Bacteria; kingdom Pseudomonadati; phylum Pseudomonadota; class Gammaproteobacteria; order Vibrionales; family Vibrionaceae; genus Vibrio; species Vibrio sp. V12_P9A6T4. Next base: position 1,721 of record NZ_CAWNJO010000089.1, read on the forward strand.
ATCAATGGTGTCGATTTCTGGTACCCGTGCGATCATTGAAACTCGTTCTTCCAAAAATATCATGACAGTGGATGATCTAATGACACTGTTTGCACTGTTCACCTTAACGGTGCAATACCACGATCATCACCAAGAAGATTACCAACTTAATACCAAACACACACCGAATAAAACCCCATTGTACATTACTGACATTTTGTCGCTTCGCGGTAAAAAAGATAGTGGCCCAGCAAGAGATTCTATTCGCGATAGTATTGATCGGATTGAATTTACAGACTTCCAACTGCATGAGTTAACCGGCCGTTGGCTGAGTGAAAACATGCCAGAAGGATTTAAGAGTGATCGTTTTCGGTTCCTAGCAAGAACGATCACCGCTTCTGAAGAAGCGCCTACGGAAGGGGCTGATGGTGAAATTAGGATCAAACCTAATTTGTACATTTTGGTGTGGGAGCCTTCATTCTACGAAGAGTTACTCACTCGCGATTACTTTTTCTTGTTTCCACCAGAGATCCTAAAGCAACATACGTTGGTCTTCCAACTCTACTCCTATTTTCGCAGTCGCATGTCGCGTCGCCATACCGACAGCATGCTACTGAGTGAATTGAACCAAAAGTTGGCCCGTAATATCGAATGGCGTCGTTTTTCGATGGATCTTGTCCGTGAGCTAAAACGATTATCGGAAGGAAAGGGCAGCGATTCGTTATTTGTCGTGAATCTTTGGGGCTATCATTTGACGGTCACCACACTGGTGGATAAAGAAAAAGTGATGGATTACCAAGTCGACATTAAGTGCGATGTGGAAGAAGTCCTGCGCTACTCGCGCGCTCGTACCACCAATGCAGGCAAACGCAACATGGCTCCAACGTTGCCTAACCCACTGCGCAATGAGATGGTTTCTAAGCAAAAACTAGAAGAGCTTTCTGAGATCATTGATGGTGAATTTGAACCGATTCAACGTAAAGCACCGTCTCCAAAGGGTAAGCTAGGACGAAGAGTCAAGCAGCGCAAACACCTAGTAGAGATCAATGCCGATGAAATTACGATTACCTTATCTAAATATACCTCTCCAGAGGCCCTAGAACGCAGTATAACGGCGTTATCAGCAATGACTGGACATCCACCATCCTCTATCAAGGAAGAGTGTACAGAGCTGATTGATAAGCTGGATTGGCTGAGGGTTGGAAATGAGGCGATCTCTTATGAGACGTTAAGTAAATTGATCGAGCTCTATAACACGAAAAACGAGAATAAACATTTATCGATCGAACGTTTGATCTCGGGTCTCGCAGTACGTCGCAAAGTGTGTAAGCAAGTGTACGAGGGGCATTTAGATGAATCCGTATTCCGGGCACTTGATGAAGTCGCTATTGGTATTTAAAAGGTATTTAAAACCAATTTACAACACAACCTTGACATGTAGCTGACATTTTGTTTTAGAAGGTTCGTTAGTATAGAAAACGAATAGACAACCTTTTGTCCTATCTGATGAATTAATAGATTGGCTCATATATGTTTTTAGCGAGTTATATAACTCGCTATTTTTTTATCTGTTGATCCCTGCAATCAATTAATACCCTCGCTTTATACCTTGATCATCGTTCCACGCGTAATATGCAAGAAATCGAACATGAGCATCAATTAAACTTTGGGATAAGGCCTCATCAACGTGCTGTTGGTTGAGATGCTCCAAACTCAGTACCATCAACTGCTGCATCCGTTTTATACACCAAGATTTTAACTCAAGTTCACTACTCGGCTCCGAGACACAACGCTGAAAACGAGCGTAAGCAAGCTGCAGATATTGGAAGGCAAGCTCACCGTCAATGAACTTGTAGTACTCATATTGGCGCAGGCAAGCATCAAGCCAACAAGCAATTGCTTTACTTTGATCATCACTCAGATCCGGCCCCCAGATCTCTTGTGGAGCATTAAGGATCAGAGGTTGTAATTGAGCCACCTGATCATAGCGCTTGTTCAGATGCCATTGATGGATCTCGGTTAACCAGTCGTGAAGCTTACACATCGCGTCTTACCTACAACTTTAAATGCATTAACTACAGTCTGGTGTATTTCAAGCTTATTTGCCAAACAGAAATGGGGAACCATGAGCTAAAAATCAGCACATTGAAAGAGCGTGGGGTAGGGGGGACTGCGACAGTATGCAACAGAATAAAATGAGCGCTAAAACGCTTGAATTCATGTATGCAATATTTAAATTTAGCCTCGTCTAGCAAGGTTGGCAAAGTAATATTAATAGTTTTAAAAATAAGGTTTCTAAACCATCGCCAAAATCACAATATGGACGAAATATGCTTAACAAATCAAATGTCGTTTGCTACAGATTACATGTCCCTTACGTGGTTTGTTCGGAGGTAACAATGTCCATAAATTCTATTGACCATGACGAAATGACTGATATTGCAAATAAGTGGGACTTCACGGAAGAAGTAGAAACTCAAAAACCAGTTAAAAACCTTAAATCAGCCGAAGCTCGCCGTCGTATTGAAGCATTAAGAGAGATTCGAGAAAGTGGTTTAACCATTGAAGAAGCGAAGGAGCTAGGCATACTTCACTGACGAGTTCTCACCATTAATCCTCTAAGGGTGGCGCATAGCCACCCTTTATATTTTCCAATTTTCTTGATTTCATACCGATAAATTGCACATTTATGCTCTTAATTTTCCTATGTCCTATGCTATATTTCGTGCCACGTATTTACCGATCTAGGCTAACTCATGTCCTTCAACCTATCTTTACTTGCCGCTGAAGAGAAAAACAAAGTAGAGCTCGATAAACAAGCTTCCTTTCTTGTTTGGAAACTCAAGCAAGGAAAAGCAGGGCCTGAAGCGATCACTCAGCAGCAGTCTAAAATTGCCAGTGAGGCCGAAAAAGAGTGGTTTTTACAATCGGTGAACAAATACAAAAGAGTGATGGGTGTTGCGTAGCATTCATGTCTTTGCTAAGTGGAAAATTGAAATGATCCCACTTTTTGCTAAAATCCCTCGCGTTAAATTGAATTAGAGAGATCATCCCTATGGGAAGAAGTTTTGAAGTGCGCAAAGCCTCAATGGCGAAAACTCAAGGCGCAAAAATTAAAGTCTATTCCAAATACGGTAAAGAAATTTACATGTGTGCGAAAAATGGTGGTTCGGACCCAGACATGAACTTGTCTTTGCGCCACCTGATCACAAAAGCGAAGAAAGACCAAGTTCCAGGCCACGTTATTGATAAAGCGCTAGATAAAGCCAGTGGTGGTGGTGGTGAAGACTACCAACCTGCTCGTTACGAAGGTTTTGGCCCTGGCGGCGCAAGTGTTATCGTTGACTGCTTAACAGATAACGGCAACCGTACGTTCCAAGATGTGCGTCAATGCTTTGTTAAAACGGGTGCGAAAATTGGTACTCCAGGTACCGTATCACACATGTTTGATCACCAAGCGGTATTTCAGTTCAAAGGGGATGATGAAGATTCTATCCTTGAAGCACTGATGATGGATGATGTCGATGTGACGGATGTTGAACTGGAAGATGGTGTGATCACTGTATTTTCACCTAACACTGAATTCTTCAAAGTGAAAACATCGCTAAATAATCAGTTCCCTGATTTGACTATCGATGTGGAAGAAATCACGTTCGTTCCACAAACACACACACCGGTCACGGGCGAAGAGGCGGAGAAATTCCAGAAGTTCCTCGACATGCTAGATGACTGTGATGATGTACAACAGGTTTACCATAACGCTGAGCTGTAATAGAGCGAATTAATGAGAAGCCGAGTGATTGACTCGGCTTTTTTTTATCTGTGCATTGCTAACCGTGGTCTTATTCATAGAGAATGACGCAAGGATACATACAGCCCACACTCAGTTACGTGTGTTCGTCCGTTTGGGCTGCTGGGTAATAATAAAAGGAGAAGTTAATGAAAGTCAGTTTTATTGGATTAGGGGTTATGGGATACCCTATGGCTGGGCATCTAAAAAACGCAGGATTTGATGTTAGCGTCTACAACCGCACTCAAGCTAAAGCGCAGCAGTGGTCGCAGCAGTATCATGGGCATGCAGCGCAAACAGTCGCAGAGTGCGTGCAAGATGCCGATGTGGTTTTAACCTGCGTTGGCAATGATGATGATGTCCGTAGCATGACGACCAGTGACGGCGGCGCGATAGGGGCGATGAAACGCGGCGCAATTTTGGTTGATCACACCACCACATCGGCACTGTTAGCCGAAGAGCTGGCGTCTGCGGCTCATAAAGCGGGCATTCGCTTTATGGATGCTCCTGTTTCTGGTGGCCAAGCAGGGGCTGAAAATGGTGTGCTAACCATTATGTGTGGTGGAGATGCCGAACTGTTTGAGCAGCTGCAACCCGTATTTCGTGCTTATGGCAAGTCATCGGTGCTGATGGGGAAAGCAGGGCAAGGACAACGCGCAAAAATGGTCAATCAAATTTGCATTGCTGGCGTATTAAATGGCCTGTCGGAAGGATTGATCTTAGCGGAAAAGTCAGGGTTAGATATTGGCGTTTTGGTTGATTGTTTGAAAAATGGAGCCGCAGGTTCATGGCAGATGGAAAACCGCGCTGTGAACATGTCAATAGGTAAATTTGATTACGGCTTTGCCATTGATTGGATGATCAAAGACTTGGGCTTTTGTTTGGATGAAGCGCAACGAAACGATCTAAAATTGCCGATGACAGAAAAAACTTATCATGCTTACCAAGCCTTGTCTGAGCAAGGTGAGGGAAGAATGGATACTTCTATCCTTATCAAAGCCGTTAATTCATAAATATCACAGCTCAGAGATAGACTCAATTGGCCCTATTTAGGGCCATTTACACTGTAAACCTATAAATCGATTCCTATTTATCTTCTGGCCCCGCATACCTACAGTGTCTATCTGTGTGCCTCTTTTTGAAAAACAATTGTATAAAACCATGATCGCCTACCGATTAGGGAGGACAAATGTCCTTCATTTTTGTTTGCTGTGCGTGACTGTGCTGGATAAATCGTCAACTAATTACATTTACTGAAAAATCTTAAAATTTGGTTTTTAGTTTCAATGAAGTTACATAAAGCCAGTTTAATATGCTGTTAATTCGGTGTTTTCATGGTTTTCAATCCAAGCCAAGTCCCTTGATTATAGTGATTATGACCAAGGTCTCAAAATGATCATAATGATTAATAGGAGTAGGATTCGCGACATTATTATTTTTATATAAGTGAAAAAGCAGTGAAAGACACTAAGGAAATGGCTCATTTTAGTCATGTTCAGATTTCTAATTGGACTAAACACGACACCTATTGGCTACTCAGTTTATTTGGTACGGCCGTTGGGGCTGGCATTCTATTTTTGCCAATCAACATTGGGTTAGGTGGTTTCTGGCCATTAGTGTTAATGGTCTTACTCGCTTTTCCGATGACTTATCTCTCTCATCGTGGTCTTGCTCGTTTTGTTCTCTCATCGCGCCGTCCTAATGCCGATTTTACCGACGTTGTTGAAGAACACTTTGGCCAAAGGGCTGGTCGCTTGATCTCTTTGCTGTATTTCCTCTCTATTTTCCCAATCTTACTGATTTACGGTGTCGGTCTAACTAACACGGTTGATAGCTTTTTGGTTAATCAAGCGCAGATGGTCGCTCCCCCTCGGGTGCTACTTTCTGGTGGCTTAGTCTTTGCGTTAATTGCCATTATGCTGGGTGGCGAGAAGATCATGTTGCGCGCTTTTGCTGTTATGGTTTATCCATTGGCGGCTATTTTATTATTTCTCTCGCTCTATTTGATCCCGTATTGGTCAGTGCCGTCATTAGTCTTGCCGCAAACGAGTGATTTCTTACACACAGTGTGGTTAGCCATTCCTGTCGTGGTGTTTTCTTTTAGCCACGCAGCGGCGATCTCAAGTTTTGCCAATGTTCAACGTCGTCATTATGGCGCGCTAGCGGATAAAAAATCAGAGCAGATTCTGCGTTACACCAGTCTTGTATTGATTCTGTTTGTCTTGTTGTTCGTGTTCTCTTGCGTATTGGCTTTATCACCAGAGGCATTGCAAGAAGCAAAAGTGCAAAATATTTCAGTGCTGACTTACCTTGCCAATGTCACAGATAATCCCTTCATCGCCACTCTAGGCCCTTTAGTGGCGTTTATTGCCATTACCTCTTCCTTTTTAGGGCATTTCCTTGGTGCGCGAGAAAGCCTGACTGGGTTGCTGTGTAAAAACTTTGGCCTGTCATTGCGTCTTGCTGGGCGACTCACCATTGCGATTTTGTTTGTCACGATTTGGATTGTCGCGATACTCAACCCCAGCATTCTGGGAATGATGGAAGCGTTTTCAGGCCCCGTGATCGCTATGATTCTGTTTATTATGCCGATGATTGCTGTATTCAAAGTGCCATCGCTGGCGAAGTATCAACAGCAGATGAGTACACCCTTTGTCATGGCAATAGGGTTATTGGCGGTATCGGCATTGCTTTATAATTTGCTCAATTAAATCAGCCATTGGCTCCGTCACTGGAGCCAAATCAATTACTTGATTTGAGCTTTTGTTATTTGAGGTTGTGCATTATTGAGCGTTGATGCTACCTCCAGAATATCTTGCCACTCATTGTAAGCTGATTGGTACCAAACTTGCTCCAGAATGACCGCTTGTGAATCTTGTGCTTTGGTAAGGTTAGAAACGACGTTGTTGGTTTCATTGTATAAACTGAGCACCGTGGTTTGTAGTGTATCTAAGGATCGGCTGATCGCCGCACAATCGTTGTTAACTTGATCGACACTTAGCAATAGGGCATTGAGAGACGCGATTTGTTGTTGATCTTGAGAGAGCGTTTGTTGATCGTGGTTGATGGTATTTAAAGATGATTGGATATCGCTTTGCAGGCTAGATATTTCATTTTGTGCTTCTACAATAGAGCTAACACCAAACCCTGCCAATATCAAAGAACCTCCCAGTGTAAACGGAGCAAGCACCACGCCAAAAATCGTTTCAAATATCCCTTTCTTACGCTGCGATTGAGCATTCGCAATGGCGGTTTTAAATGCTGCTATCTGCTGTTTCATTAGATCAATTTGGGCGTTGGTGGCGATAATTTCTGCTTGGATTGAAACTTCTTCTTGCTGGATCTGTGCAATAGTTTGTTGCAATGTGTTATGAGCATCTTCCACTTGGCGAGCCCAAGCATTCAATCCCTCATCATAACGTTTTATATTTGATGTAAGACTTTGAATCGGATTTTGTAATGTTAAGATTAATGCAGTGAGCTGCTGTAGTTGGGCGGTATCAAAACGGGTTTCTAGTGCTTTGAATAAGGTTAAAATTTGAACATTAGAATCTTTGAATGTATTCGCAATGGAAAGAACACTGTCCATAATGTCATTTGAAAAATATAAATTACCACTCAAACGCCATTGTCGTACCAGTTTTTGCACCGCATTTAAATTTTGTTCTACCTGAGCATACCAATGTTCTGCATTGCCTTGATCAATATAAGTTTCAACAACGCCTTGGCATGCAGAATTTAGTAACACCATAGCGCTAATAGATGCAGGAATGTCGGTTTGAAGTTGCTCGCTGGCTGATTGATTCATGATGGTCCTCGAAAAAGAATAAAAGGGGGTGTAACCCCCTTTAGTAATGTTTAAGCTGCTTGTTTTACTGCAGGTGCTAACTCTTTCGTTTCGATAGCTATTTTTGCGCTAGCTAGCTGTTTAGCAAGTTCAACCGCATCATCCCATTCGTTTTTCGCTGCGTCAGACATCACTTTTTCCATAATAATGCTCTGCATGGATGCACCATTATTAAGCTTGGTTACTACATCATCTAACTCGTTACCAAAGACAGTCCACGTCGTTTCAAAATCAGATAATACTGATGTCGATGTTTCAATCGCTGAAACGACGGCGCTACTGGCGTTGGAAAGCCCCTGTAAAGCGATAATCTGTTGCTGATCTTCAGCTTTTTGCTTTTGTTCTTGCGCGATGCTGTCGTAGTCATCATCAATTTGATTTTGTAATACGCCCCACGTAACGCCACCAGCAATAATCGATGCCGCGCCGACGGCTGCGATACCGCCGGAGACTACAGCTGCTGTGCCAGCGGTTGCGACGGTAAGCGCAACGCCTGCGACGAGCATAAAGATGCCAACACCAACCGCAACTTGTGCATAGACTAGATCTTTATTCAGTTTCTCAATGGCTGCACGATTGTTGTCTATTGCGTTATTCATACTTTCAATATCTGTTTGTAAATCGATAATTGTTTTTTGAATATTGGTCGCACCATTGACTAAGTCATCATGTGCTGCTTGCATTTTCACCCCCCAATCAGAGAGTTCCTTATTCATCCCTTTGACTGTGGCTTCGATACCGCTGACTTGAGAAGATAGGGCGGTCATAATCTGTGAAGCTTGCTGAACCGTCGTATTGTCTTTGCCACTTGCTGTTGGATCCGCTTTATATAACTCATGAATGGCATCGATTGATGCTTGGAAAGTGGCGTCAAAATTAATTACGCTGGAGGGAATCGATGCTGATACTTGTGGTCCCAAATCGTCAATCCATTGCTTAGCAACCAATTTTGCTGAGTCTAACTTTTTACTCAGGTCATCAAACCAATCTGGTTTTACCGTAGGTGGCGTAAATTGTGTGTTTAAAATGGCATGGCACTGCGCTGTGATGACTGTGGTTGCCAAAAATGCAGATTGAGTGGTTTGCTGTGTTGGGTTCAACTGAGTAACTTGTTGTGACATTGTGTATCTCCTTTACTGTTCTTGAATGGTGTTATTTAGTGTGTTGACTAAAACGGGTTTTCCAACGTTTGGCGGTAAACTAATGAGTTGCACAAATTCTGAAATAGTTTTCCATGAGGCTGAAGCAATCTTGATGGTTTGCAAATCAGTCAATAGGGCAGGGTCTGAACCGCTTTGTAAGGCGTTGATCAGTTCGTTTACCTTGTCTAATTCGTCTTGCCATAACAATGAAAGTGCTGGCAAGCTATCATCAATCTTTAGGAATTCTTCGCTCATGTTGCTGAGGGTTTGAATAATGGCTTTAGTAATGGCAGCCGCTTGTGCTTCTTCACTGGCTAGTGTTTGTAATTGAGTGAGTTTGTCTAAATCTTGTTGTACCTCTTTCGCGCTCGATATTGTGCTGTATGCACTGTAACCAACCGTGAATAGCGCACCAGCAAAGGAAAGGAATGGCACAGACGTCGTTGCTCCCATTACGACACCGTAGGAAATAGTGACCATACTTTGTATGTAAGCTTTTCCTGCTCTTAATTGGGCCGCCGTGACATTGGCTCCTAAACTGGCAATGGATTGCGATAGAGAGCCTATCTCTGTTGCAATGCGTACCATTGCTTGTTCTTCGCTCGCAAGTTCATTCCAGCCATCTTGAATGCTGGATGCGAGCAGCTCCTCTGCATTTTTCGCTTGGCTGTAAGATTTCGTGAAAACTTGCTGAGCTTCATTTGTTAACGTGATATTTTGCTTTAACGTTTTTTGCAATAATTGTAAGCATTCAATCCATTGCTTCGTACTTGTTATCGCCTTACTGTTTTGTGCGCAGGCATCGAACGTGGTCTGATAATTAATAAACGATGTAATAATTTGCGCAAAAATTTTAGGCTTTTGCTGCATAAACTCATTCATTACCGCTCTTAAGATCTCAGTCCTGCTTCGAACTTCTACGAGCCAGTTTGGATCTTTTGCTACATGGCCAATAAAGAGAGAGTTGCACGTTGCATCGTAGTTACTAATACCTAAAAAATCAGTATATACGTCGGTCAGCATATTTAATACGGTATCAACATTTGGGCTTAACATGAGTTCGCCCTCTACAGTGAAATAACGAGGAAAGGATCAAACGTTAATCTTGCACCATCAATAGACAAGGTCGCATTGTATTGTTGTGTGCTGGCTTGTCCTTGCGCTTCAACTCGGCCTTCCCAGAATTCATCACCGCTTAGTCCTTGCTTAGTGGGTATACAAACTCTGTCATTTATCATTTGCCCATTAAACTCGACAATATCAACTTCATTGTCTGGTGAAATAGCGACAACTCGCCAGCATAATAATTGGCCGTCTTTACAGGCTGTTTTTAACTCAGCTTGGCCTTCATTACCCGAGCCCATATATTTATTTGTATCAATGAGATAAATGTTACTTTGCAGATCTCGACTTGCAAGCGCTGCTGCTGCATCTACGACCATGAGTATTTCTACTTTTTTCATACAATGTTCCTTATTTAGATGGAGTTATTGAACTTCGAGATAAGGTGAAAAATTCATTGTTATTCCGTTTATTGAAAGAGAAATGGTATATAGGTAACGCCCAGTATCCCCGCGAGTCTGAACTCTGCCTTCCCACGCGTCATTAACAGGGCTTGGTAAGCAAGCTTTTTGATCAATCATGTCACCAGAGAATCCCGTTATATTGACTTCGTCATCTGGCGAAATGGCGCAGCTACGCCAGCAAATAAACTGACCATCTTGAGATACCGTGTGGAGTTGGCACGTTCCTTCATCCCAAGAACCAAGCCATTGGTTACTATCAATTAAGTAAACGTTATCCATTAAGCTCGTGGTTGCTAATGCTCCGGCACAATCAACCACGATAAGTATTTCTATTTTTTTCATTCAATACCTACTGACGTTTATTTATGGATCCACAGAATATCACTGTACTGATTTAACCATTTCGAATGGTTTTTTGGTTATATTTATTAAATCTTATTGATATTAGTGTTGATATTTACATGTTTATAATCTTTATGTGGCTAAATATAGTTAGTGATTTCAGTTAATCAAGGTTGCATAACTAATATGTACATATCAGTATGTAAATAAAATAATTTTATAATGATATTCAT
>NZ_CAWNJO010000090.1:0-12547 GCF_963874835.1 Vibrio sp. V12_P9A6T4
TATACTTATAATTTAAATCAGTAGCTGAGTACTCTGCACATAATTTTATGTGTCATAAAATAATCGACACGTCGTTTGGCTTTCGTCTTTGAGGTGCACTCCCTGCACTCAAATGGCATTCAAAAATTGTATTTTATTCAACCAATTACTGTAGAAGTCATGAACGAAGATAAGTTTACCAATGTCTATCGCTTGCCTGGTTCATTGCAAATTCGCATAGCCACATGGCAGCAAACCTTTAAAGGCACTTCTGATTTAGTGCTTCATCAAGTATTAACCGCTAGAAATAATCAGTATAAACAGGCTGACTTTTGGCCTAAGGGCTGGTGTGTGAATCTGTTTGATGAGAGCGATATTTCCATTACGCAGCACGGTACCTACATTCAAACCAGTATGCGAACGATGATTGATCGCAAAATCTCGTATAAGCGCGTTTATCTCTCTCGACTACCTTTAGAAAAAGCCGAGCCCGCCTTGCTTCGCTTTAAGAAAGAGTGGATCCACAACTACAATAATGTCGCCCAAGAGTATAACAAGAGGAAAAAGAAAGAGTTTATGGCCTTTGCCAGAGAAGAGGTCGAAACACTTTATCCTGCCATTCCTAAAGAACCTTTTGATAAAGCGCTATGGAACCGTTTAGTGGTTTCGATTGTTGGTCACGCCAATAAATTCAACAATCCTTACTTTGTTAAACATGCTGATTTTTAACGTAATAAAATTTAGCGTAATAAAAAAGCCAGAGTGGTTTCACTCCGGCTTTTTTGTCAGACATCGCAAATGAAAAGCACTGGCTGAATAACGTAGAATAGAAGAGCAATTAAGCGTAATTGGCATCCACTAATTCACCAGCAACAACTTTGCTCACTTCAGCACGATTTTCTAACCATTTTACAACCAACGCTTTATCTTCTTCTGTTGCTGAACGGTAGCGATCGGCTGCGCACACAAAGCCGTCAAAGATCTCTAATCCACCACCACCGAAACAAAGACCGATGTTATCAACGTAATCAATAAACTCATCAACGAAGAGATCGTATTGTTCAAAGTCTTTGATAGACGTTGTACAGCTAACTTCAAAACCGAGGATCGCAAATTCACCTAAAAACAGTTTCTTACGGATACGGCGGTTTTTATTTTCTAGCTTGTCGATTTTCATCATATTTTCTCTCTCTGTTTGAATGCGGCATTTATACACCTTTCAGCACCATTTCCAAAATGATTCTTTATATAAACCGCCACAAGCGGACACTTTCACAACAAATTGTTTCAAGATGTGCCAAGACAAAACAAGTTAAAACAAGCCGCTCGTCAAGCTTAGTGACGTCAAATTAAAGTCAAGAAAATCATAATTATTGACTGCTTCGCAACTTAATCTAAAAACTTCGCACAACTTTTGAGCCTGCCACCCATGCACATTTTTATTTCATAGTGCATGGTTAAATCAGCTCATTTAGCCCTTATAAATCGTATTTTTTGAGGTGGATTTATGTTTGATTTAAACGGTGAATGGCGATTGAGCTCACCCGAGTATCCAGATATCCAAATCACGATGACACTGCCCGGCGACCAGTATCATGCATTACTGCAAGCGGGTTTGATCCCTCATCCCTATTATGCATCCAATGAGTCTCAGGTTCAGTGGGCTGGTTTATGTCATTGGGTATTAACAAAAGCGATCACTTTAAATGCGGCAGACCTTCAGTGCCCAAACCACTTACTGGAGCTGAATAAGGTCGATACGTTTGCTGATCTATGGATCAACGGACAGAAGGTTTTACAGTGCCATAATGCTTTTCAAACCTATACCGTTAATATTCGCCCTTATCTGCAAATTGGTGTAAATCATTTTGAATGGAGATTTGAACCTGCCGCTTCGGTAGCCAAGCAAAGAGCCGATGAGCTGCCCTTTCCCATTCCGTGGGCGCAAGGGAATAATCAACTTCCTCACATGAACACAGTGCGAAAACCTCAATGCCATAGTGGTTGGGATTGGGGTATATGCCTTGCTGTTTGTGGTATTTTTGCACCAATGCAATTAAAAACGGTACAAGAATATTCACTGCTGGGTGTGGATATTGAACAAGTTTGGCATGCTTTAACACACGTTACGCTGCACGTGAGAATACGGCATAGCGAATCGCTCTCCACACCCATCACACTTACTTTTGGCGATCAAACTATTACGATCGATAGTGAGGCATTTTGCAACCAAAGCAGTGTAGATATTGATGTTCACCATCCGCATCTCTGGTGGCCAAACGGTTACGGTGACCCTTATTTATACACACTGTCTATTACCATGGCACAGCAGCAGATCAACCGCCAAGTTGGCTTAAGACGTCTCACGTTGCGCACTGATCAAGATTCCATCGGCAGTGAAATGACCTTTATCGTGAATGAGGTCTCGATATCAGTGAAGGGCGCGAATTGGATACCAATGGACGCCATGCCAAGCAAAGTCAATTTTTCCCGTTATCAACAGCTGTTACGAGCCGCACAAGAAGCTCACATGAATATGATTCGTGTGTGGGGAGGGGGTGATTATGAACACGATCATTTTTATCAACTTTGCGACCAACTCGGATTATTAGTCTGGCAAGATCTGATGTTTTCCTGTGCACAATACCCTTCAACACCGAGTTTCTTAGAAGAGGTAAAGCAAGAAGTCACACAACAAATACAACGTTTGAAGCACCATGCTTGCCTTGCCATTTGGTGTGGTGATAATGAGGTGATTGGTTCATTAACTTGGTATCCAGAATCTCGAGAAAACCGTGAAAAATACCTAGTCAATTACGACCGACTCAATCGTTTTTTAGAAATCCTCGTCAATGAACAAGATCCAAGTCGCCGTTTTTGGGCAAGCTCACCTTGCAATGGTGAATTAGATTTTGGTGACGCTTGGCATGATGATAATAAAGGTGACATGCATTTTTGGGATGTGTGGCATTCAGGTAAATCCTTTGACGCTTACCATTCAATATCCCCACGATTTTGTTCAGAATTCGGTTATCAGTCTTGGCCTTCATTTAGTGAAGTGAAGCAGATTATCCCAGGAAGCGACTGGAATATCAGTGCGCCTCATTTTGAACATCACCAAAAGAATGGTCGTGGTAATAGCATCATCACCGAAATGTTTACTCGCTATTTCCGTTTCCCGAATGGCTTCCAGCAGATGCTTTATTTGAGCCAAGTTCAGCAAGCCATGGCGATTAAAACGGCTGTCGAAGCGTGGCGGGCAACCTCACCGATTTGCCGTGGCATATTATATTGGCAACTCAATGACAACTGGCCCGTCGCGTCTTGGTCAAGCATTGAGTATTCTGGACGCTGGAAGCAATTACATTATCACGCCAAACGGTTTTATAACCCGCTTTTGGCCTGTTTTTCTGAAGATGAGAAACACCTATCACTGAGAGCCATTAATGATGCGCCCGGTGAGCAATACCTTGTGGGTGACATATATTGGTTTGGATGGGAAGGAGAATTGCGAAAGCATTGGTCAATCAATGAACGACTGCCCCAAGAGAGTAACCAAATCGTGTGGCAACACACAATAAGGGATTTCACACCAGAAAAAGGCGCGATCTACTTTGTCAGTACGGATGGCCAACGGGATAATTTTTGGCTGCCGGATGTACCAAAACGTTTGCCCTTAAAATCGGCTCGCATATTGTGTGAATATCGTGCGGGCAGTCTCTGTTTGACCACTGACCGACCTGCACTTTACGTTCACCTAGAACATGACAACGTACTACAATTTTCTGACTCCAGCTTCTTTTTGCTCCCCAACCAAATGCGGACAATCGCCTTTAGATCAGACGATAAATCTGACTTAAACTGTACTATTTATCAACTGGCTGAATGAACTGAGCCGAATAAAGACAAACGCTCAGCCTTAAAGAAGGAAACGAAAAAGAGCTGCGCATCAAGCAGCTCTTTGCAAGCTAAACCATTTTTGCTAATGCATGTTAAACATTGGCTCATGTCAAACACTGACTAATGTTGAACACCAGATGGATTTTCACCAAATTCAGTCTGTTGATAAATATCTGCAAGGGTTTTTGCACGTTTTGCTGCCTTGCGTCGTTTCGTTGGTTCAAAGTATTGCTCGACCTGCTTCAATGTCTCTTCATGGTCTTGCGCGGATTGGACAAAGTCTGGGTTGGCTAACGCTTCTTGGCGAAGGCGGTTAACTCGTTCTAGCGTTTCCCACAACATATTTCACCTCCAACTTCACTGTGCATACATACAGCTTAGTAAAGAGTGACATAATGTCAAGCGATTAACTGTGGATTTATACAGTTAATTAAAATAAATGCTCATTATTTCAATGAGTCATTAATCTGCGAGGCCTCTTAAGGTGCGCACGTTGATTCTCGAAGCACTAGCTTACCTAGATAGCGATGTATCTTGGCATCATCCGAGCCCTTCCCTTCAGCCAATTGTAGGGCTAAGGCTACTGCGTCCTTCGTCAGTTGCTCAATGGGAAGCGATATTGTTGAGAGATTGGGCACCGAATACGCAGCCGCAGGCTCATCATCAATCCCCATCACAGAGACCTGATTAGGTACCAAAATGGCATGTTCGTAAAGTGCGCGCATTGCTCCTAGTGCCATATCATCGTTACAGGCAAAAATAGCGCTGAACTCACTCTGTTGTTCTAATAACCGTTGAACCGCGACATAACCCGCCAGCATAGAATTATCACCTTCAACAACGAGCGTGTGATTGAGCTTAATACCAGTCTGCTGCAAGCCTGACTGGTAAGCAGCAAATCGCTGTTGTCCTGTATCACTGTCCAAAGGGCTAGTGATGCAAGCAATGCGGCGATGGCCAAGTTCAAGCAAGTGATTAATCGCTAAAGAAGCGGCTTGATGCTGCTCAAAACCAAAACTATGCAAACCGACTTCTTCCAAGGTTCGATTGAGTACAATCAGTGGCACTGAAACATCAGATTGCAATGATGCCAGCTCATGATTCGACAAATGGCGGCTGTAAAGCATGATGGCGTCACAACGCTGAGTGAGCAATGAGCGCACTGCTGCTAATTCGCCTGCCGCATTATCGTGACTGTCCATGACAAGTAAGGTCTTACGTGCTTGCTCGGCACCTTGTGCTGCTTGATGCAATAAGCTACCAAAATAACTCCCTTGAAACTGAGGAAGTATCAGCCCAATCGCATTTGCACTGTTTGTGGCTAATGCTTGCGCCAACACATTAGGTTGATAACCCAAGGTGGACATGGCTTGTAAAACGGCTTCTCGCGTACTTGCTTTTACTTGGCCAGTTTGGTTGAGTACGCGCGATACGGTGGCTTTAGACACGCCCGCTGCTTTACAAACGTCATTGATTGTCGCCATGGTGACTCCTAATAAAAACCCCCGACTCTTGGAAGCCGAGGGAGTTTACCTAATTTCCTAAGCTGGATGAACGCTCTCAATCAACAATTATTATTGTCATTCCACGTTTATAATTGTTCGCCATTGGTTTTGATCACGGACTGATACCAGTAAAAGCTTTTCTTTTTACTGCGAGCCATTGAACCAGAACCATCATCGTGTTTGTCTACATAAATGAAACCGTAACGTTTTTTATATTCACCAGTGGTGAACGACACACAATCGATGCAGCCCCAAGGGGTGTAGCCCATGACATCAACGCCGTCTATAGCAATGGCCTTCTTCACTTCTCGTATATGTGCTTGTAAATACTCAATCCGATAATCGTCTTGCACTTGGCCTTGCTCATCGACTTCATCGATCGCCCCAAAACCATTTTCGACAATAAAAATCGGTTTCTGGTAGCGTTCATACAACTCAGAAAGCGCGTAGCGAAGCCCTACCGGGTCAATTTGCCATCCCCAATCAGACGCTGTGAGATAAGGGTTTAAGCGACTTTGTTTAAATAAACTGGTTGTTTCACCTTCAGCGTTGCGATCATCAGAGACAATATTTGTCATGTAATAGCTGATCGCAAGGTAGTCGGCACAACCCTTACGCAGTATCGCTTCATCGCCATCGAGCATATCAACGGTTATCGATTTTCGCTCCCATTCACGCCAAATATAGCTTGGGTAATAGCCACGAACTTGCACATCGCTGAACAAGTACTTCTCTCTCATCATTTCTTGAGAGCGGATCATATCTTCTGGACGACACGACGCGGGATAAAGCGGCATCATATGAATCATGCTACCCATTTGAAATTGAGGGTTGATCTTATGACCAAGATCGACCACTAAAGCACTGGCAATAAATTGGTGATGCATGACTTGGTACATCACCTGCTCTGGGTTGTCATGTTCAGTGAAGATCACCCCTGAGTTACAGTAGCCAAACAGTGGGAATTCCCAATTTCGCTGGTTATTGATCTCATTGAAGGTAATCCAGTATTTCACTTTCTGTTTATAACGCTCCATCACCACTTGGCTAAAGTTAACGAAAAAATCCACAAGCTTGCGATTTGCCCATCCCCCGTATTGTTGTACAAGGTGGAATGGCATCTCAAAATGCGAAAGCGTAATAACTGGCTCAATGCCGTATTTCAGCAATTCATCAAAAAGATCATCATAAAATTGTAGCCCTGCTTCATTGGGCGAGACTTCGTCACCTTGTGGAAAAATACGAGTCCAAGCAATTGAGGTTCTAAAACATTTAAAACCCATCTCAGCAAAAAGTGCAATGTCACCTTTGTAATGACTATAAAAATCAACGGCTTCATGATTAGGATAGAAATAATTTGCATCCACACCGGAGGTCATCACCCTAGGTACTTCATGCGCTCCTTTTGAGAGCACATCGACAATGCTGACTCCTTTTCCACCTTGGTTCCATCCACCTTCAACTTGATGTGCTGCTACAGCCCCACCCCATAAAAAATCTTTTGGAAAACCATTCGTTGCCATCGTCATCTACCTCGTCTTCATTTGCTGACTCAATGTACCCTTATGTCGATCTAATATGCTATTTCACGCCATGTGGACACGTTGTATAGAAATACATCATCGCTTTGCTACTTTGCGTGACATCATAAACGATTATCTTAAAAATGTAACCGGTTTCGGAAACCGGTTACATTTAAATTAATAATTCTAATGTTCTCGGAAGAAAATACGCACTATTTGTTACTGACAAGTGGCAAACAGAGACATTCCGTAGCACTTTTGCTGTGACTACTGTATGCTTGCGCCTTTCCGCAACGTGATGCGGATCACTTCCTTATTTACATATCGAGACATTTTAATGAGTTTTGCCTCTCTGGGTTTATCCCATGCCATCCTGAAAGCCGTTGCTTCTCAAGGTTACGAAACACCATCGCCAATTCAGGCGCAAGCTATTCCAGCCGTTCTTGAAGGCAAAGATGTGATGGCAGCGGCCCAGACAGGTACCGGGAAAACAGCAGGATTTACCCTGCCCATTTTGGATCTATTAATTAAAGGCCCAAAAGTAGGCCCCAACCAAGTGCGTGCATTAATTCTGACGCCGACACGTGAATTAGCCGCGCAAGTTGCCGACAATGTGGCAACTTACGGACAAAACCTTCCACTACGCTCTGAAGTTATTTTTGGCGGTGTGAAAGTTAACCCACAGATGATGAAAATGCGTCGTGGAGTAGATATCTTGGTCGCGACACCGGGTCGACTGCTGGATTTATACAACCAAAATGCGATTAAATTTAACCAATTAGAAATTTTGGTCTTAGACGAAGCGGATCGCATGTTAGACATGGGCTTCATTCGTGACATTAAAAAGATCCTTGCACTGCTGCCAGCAAAACGTCAAAACCTACTCTTTTCGGCCACTTTCTCTGATGAAATTCGCCAACTTGCGAAAGGGTTAGTTAACAACCCAGTCGAGATTTCGGTTACGCCACGCAATAGTACCGCCAAAACCGTCAAACAGTGGGTGCATCCTGTAGATAAAGCGAAAAAACCAGCGCTATTGATTCAACTAATCAAAGAAAATAATTGGCAACAAGCGTTGGTATTTACACGAACTAAACACGGCGCTAATCGCTTAACCGCACAACTTGAAGGCAGTGGCATCAGCGCCGCCGCGATTCATGGCAACAAAAGTCAAGGCGCACGTACTAAGGCATTGGCCAATTTTAAAAGTGGTGAGATCCGCATTTTAGTAGCAACGGATATTGCCGCTCGCGGCATTGATATTGACCAATTACCACAAGTGGTAAACTTTGAATTGCCTAACGTCCCTGAAGATTATGTTCACCGAATTGGCCGTACAGGCCGCGCAGGCGCTGAAGGAAATGCGATCTCTTTGGTCTGCGCCGATGAAGCAAAAGACATGTTTGCCATTGAGCGCCTTACCCAAAATTTACTAGAACGAATTGAGGTTGAAGGCTTTGCGCCAGTGAACAAATTACCGGCATCTCCTTCGCTACAACCGATTAAAGCGAAAAAGCCGAAAAAGAACAAACCAGAACATAATGACGGACAGCGCTCTGGTGATGTAGCAAAAGGTCACAGCATAAGCGCGAATACCAAAACTAATGACAGAAAGCCGAAAGCGGCCAATTCCACTCGTTCAAACAGTAACAAACCAAGTGCAAACCAACCCACGAGAAGCGGATCGGCTGGACAAAATAGACCTCGTAGAGCAAACAAAATCGCGGCGAGCTGATATTACTCACTGATTACGACTCTCTGATTAAAAAGTAAAGGCCACTCTCATCTAGTGGCCTTTTTGCTTTTACGCGCCTTTGGGCGGTGTGAATGCGGTTAGAGGAAGTGGCTCTCCTATATATTTCTCTATTTTCACAATTGAAGAGTTACCAGCACAGCCATTGGCTAACCTTGAAGTAGGTATGTCAGCGGTCAGTACGTTGCATCCTCCGTTTTTACATAAACCATGAGGTTTATCAAAATCGGGCCATGCCCCTTCATGAATACAGACCGAACCTTGCTTAATTCCATCCGTGATCAGCGCGCCAACTAAGACTTGGCCACGTTGATTATAAGCACGGACAAGATCGCCATCTTTGATCCCTCGAACTTTTGCATCTTCTGGATGAATCCAGATCGGTTCACGGTTTGCTATCGCATATTGCTCGCGTAGTGCCGCATAGTTTAACTGGCTATGGAGACGATGAGCCGCATGCGATGTCATCAATTGCAGTTCATCGGCTTGAGCATTCCCTACCCACTCCGTTGGCGGCATCCACATAGGATGTGGCGGGCAATCGCTATATTTGAAGCCTTCGATGGTTTTGGAGAAGATCTCAATCTTGCCACTTGGTGTACCAAGAGGGTTCAGGATAGGATCCTCTCTGAAAGAGGAATAACGCACAAACTTCGCGTTCGCTTCGTTCCATTTCATCTCAATGAGCTGATTTTGTTTCCAAAAATAGCTGAAGTTAGGCATTGCAATCCGATTCTGGCGACCGATAGCTTGAGCTCCTTTATAGAAACCAGCCAACCATTCCATTTCGGATTTATTTTCCGTATACACTGCACGTCCGCCCGGTTTTAACAGCTCCGCCATATCAGCAAATACATCAAAATCATTTCGCGCTTCAAATTGAGGCTCAATTGCTTGTTTCATCGGCACTAAATGTTGATTGCTATAATCCCCTGTCATGGTGAGATCATTACGCTCAAATGACGTCGTGATGGGCAGTACAATATCAGCGTGTTTTGCGGCCGCAGTCCAATAAGGCTCAGAGATAACGATGAGTTCCGGCTTTTGCCACGCTTTAATCAAACGGTTGGTATCTTGGTGATGAGTAAAGTTTGCACCGCCTGCCCACCAGATCATTTTGATGTTAGGAAATGTTTTCTCATGCCCGTTGTGTTGATATTGACCGGATGGGTTTTCCAACGCTTCAACAATACGAGCCACAGGAAAACTATTTACTGCTCCAGAAACGGCCCAATCATTACCCGCAGATGAACCACCATCAATAGCCGCTGATATAGCAGGTAAAACACCCGCAGTTCGCGTTGGGTTACCGCCATTGGAATAGTGATATGAAAAACCAAACCCACCACCGGGTAAACCGATCTGCCCTAGCATTGCAGCCAGAGTGACAAGCATCCAGTGTTTTTGTTCACCATATTGCTGACGTTGGATTCCCCAACCAGCCATGATCATGGTTCTATTTTTGCTAAAAATATCAGCCAATAGCTCTAGTTGTTTGGCAGGAACGCCACAAATTGCCTCAGCCCATTGTGCTGTCTTTGGCGTGCCATCAGAATGACCTAGCAGATAAGCTTCAAACTTGTCGTAACCAGCGGTGTATTTATTCAAAAATTCGAGGTTATGTTGGCCCTTTTCAACTAGTGAGTGGGCGATCCCCAACATCATCGCAACGTCAGTACCAGGATGCGGTGCAATCCACTGAGCGTTTTCACCAAAAAATTCGATGGTTTCCGAACGCATAGGATCGATAGCGATAATGGTTTTTTTAGAATGTTTGAGTTGATTAAAAAACTCAAGCCCCGCGCCGTCGGTACTGCTCCATGCTATTTTCAGTGTATTAATAGGGTTGAGCCCCCAAAGCACCACAACATCACTACTTTCAAGTACAACAGGGTAAGTTG
Organism: Vibrio sp. V12_P9A6T4; assembly: GCF_963874835.1. NCBI lineage: Bacteria > Pseudomonadati > Pseudomonadota > Gammaproteobacteria > Vibrionales > Vibrionaceae > Vibrio > Vibrio sp. V12_P9A6T4. The sequence goes on from NZ_CAWNJO010000090.1 coordinate 10,562, forward strand.
TTTGTTGTTCATACACTTCTATTGAGCCTACAACGTAAGGCATGATGACTTGCGCAGCCCCCGTAGAATAATCACCTAAATGACCCGAATAGCCTCCCGCCATACTCATATAGCGTTGCAGTAGGGTTTGGGCTTTATGTAAAATTCCACTGGATCGCCAGCCGTAAGAGCCCGCAAAAATTGACTCGGCTCCATAAGCAGTGCGAATACGAGCATGCTGTTGGTGGATTAATTGCAGCGCTTTTTCCCAACTAACGCGGACGAACTCATCGTCTCCTCGTTTACCATCTGGCATATGGGGATTTGCTAGAAAACCTTTACGCACCATCGGGTATTTGACCCGAGCTTGAGTATGCACTTGATCTGGCGCTGAGGTTTGTAGACTATTGGGTACGGTTTGCGGCAATGCATTCTTTGAGGAAATAATTTTCCCATCCTTAACTTCAACCAGCATAGCGCCCCAACGCCCAGCAGTCAGTACACCAGCTCCTCGCGGTGCGGAAGCGAGAACTGGCATGGGTTTAACCGAAAAAATAGCGACCGCACCTGCAGTTGCACCAGCGCTTTTTAGAAAACTTCGACGTGTGAGAGTAGTCATCACTGAATCCTTATTTCATTTTTTATTGGGCAACAACATCTTTCGCATTGTATTGGAAATATTTCGTGAGGATTTCTAGATCCTCTGCGGAAATAGAGGTACGGTCCCCCATACTTTTTGCCACAGAAGGCCACGCGTTAACCGTAAAATGGTTACTCGGAATTTTGGCATGACATGTTGAACAGTAAACATTGTCCAATTGCTCAGCGTATGCCCAAAGCGAATCCATTTTACCCAACACTGGCGTGTCGATGTCCCCGGCAAGTGTTACTTGACGCCACTGATTTCCGTAGGCATCTTCGTTATACTCTTTTACGCTCAATGCTTTTTGCCCTGCTTCAGTTAACATAGCAATCACAGCACGCTTACCTTCACCCATATACAAGACTTGTTCTGCACCTTGCATCTGATAACCACTCAATTCAACGGTGCGTTTGCCATCGCTTTCATTCAATACTTTCAGCGGCGTCGCTGGATTGATCGTTCCGAAATCAGAAATGGGCGTAGATTGCATCGCATAAACAATAGAAGTGCCCACAGGGGTTAACCTAGCCTCTTCGACTAAATGGGCTAATGCTTGGCTGTCCATTTTGACTTCAGGAAGCATGTGCGCCACACCTTTATGGCAATCAATACAGGTTTGATTATTGTCGATACCGTACTGATGCATTTTTTGTGCTTGCACCGTTTGGTCGTAAATCTCCATCGCATCTTCACTGTGACATGAACGACAGGTCGCAGAATCGTTCGCTTTTAATTGCGCCCAGACAGTTTCAGCCATCTCGGCTCGATGCGCTTCATACTTTTCAGGTGTGCTGATCTTCTTGGTAATGAACTCATGATAGATATCTTTGGACGCCCTGATTTTAGTGACTAAATAATCCATAGTATCAGTGGGGATATGGCAATCAGCACATTCTGCGCGGATGCCTTTGGCATTGCTGAAGTGTACCGAGCCTTGATACTCCTGAAAGGGTGCTTGCATAGTATGACAAGAGAGACAAAATTCCGTACTCGACGTTTTTTCTAAGATGACATGAGTCCCTCCAAGGCTTAACCAACCGAGCAGCACCCCAATAGCAAGAACTCCCACTATCATTCTTTTTTTAATATTCATTATTCCTCACAAATCTCAACGGATGTGGTTTTGACAGAACACGTTGCATTTATGTGATGCGCATCGTATTCCATAAGGAAATCATACCTCCAAAGAGGGATGTCAACTTGACAGTAGTCAATTTAGACAAGGAACAGGCGTGACCTATGTCACCTTTCCTATAAATTGATAAAATAAGAAAATAAATAGCCACACAGATGATAGAAATTAAAAATACATAAAACACAACCGATTGATATTAAAAATAAAAGACAAAAACCCCAAAGATAGG
>NZ_CAWNJO010000091.1:0-12283 GCF_963874835.1 Vibrio sp. V12_P9A6T4
AAATAAAGCCACCACTTCCATATTGTCTATTTTGTAACTTATATACACAAAACCATATTAATATGAGCTCATACATTAATATGGCTTTTTTTACTAACAACATCGGATCTTCCTCTAAAAGCAGGCCAAGGATACGCTCCAATTCACAAACCGAACAATAAGAGGTGGGACGAGTATAGCCTTACAACGCAAAATGTTTTGACCCTGAGCATTCCCTGTTAGAATCGGCTGTACTGTTAACCATAGACGCTGTGAACGAATTCATGAAAGAAAGAGTGGTTGTTTCCGTTTCATCCATCCATGGGACGAAGCACTTTCATCTCGGTAAATGGTTCCGACATTTTTTAAAAGGTTTTGGCTATGTGCTGGTTGCCAGTATTCTCGCCACTGGCGGCGTTATCTATTACCTTCTTGATGAAGTTGATTTTGCTAAACTCAAGCAACAAGAGTTAGAGAGCCAGTCGATGTCACTGACCGAAGAAGTCACCTCTTTAAAGGAGCTAAAAAACAGCTTAGAGAATGACCTGCTCGAACGAGAAGAAAAGATGCAGGTTGTTTCAGACAGGCTCGGCGATCTTGAAAAAGTATTGGGTATGGATGAAAGCGGAGCGGAATTAGAATCACGTTTAGACACCGCCGCTATCACTTCTTCAGTTAGAATGGTGATGCTGACCCAAATACCCAGCGGTGCACCTGTGCATAATGCGAGAATTTCGTCAGGATACGGTGAGCGTATTCATCCTGTGACCGGCAACGTCAAAATTCACCGCGGGCAAGATTTTGCGGTTAACATAGGCACGCCAATTTATGCACCAGCCGATGGCGTTGCCGAAGTCACTCGCGCCAGTGATAAAGGGTCAGGCAATTTTTTACGCTTACAGCACTCTTATGGATTTACCAGCTCCTATTCTCATTTGCAAAAATTTGCCGTGAAAGGGGGCGATTTTGTACAGAAGGGCGACTTAATTGCTTATTCTGGAAACAGTGGGTTATCTTCTGGCCCACATTTGCACTATGAAATTCGATTTGTCGGCCGTTCATTAGATCCAAGACCTTTTGTTGATTGGGGCGTGAATGATTTTGAAACGATATTTAGTAAGGTAAGAGGTATCCGATGGGAATCTTTAGTAAACAAAGTCGAGCTAAGAGTCAGCACTCAGCTACAACTCTCATCGCAAAAGGCTGTTCCATTAGTGGGGAACTCAGGTTAGAAAGCGACATTCAAATTGACGGGTCGGTAGAAGGTCAATTGCACGTTGATAAAACCATCGTCATTAGTGAAACAGGCACGGTTAATGGTGAGCTGTACGCAGGCCACATAATCATTAATGGCGAGTTCCAAGGCACATGTCACGCGACTAAAATTGAAATTTTAAGCAAAGGGAGCGTCACAGGGTCTATTTATAGCGACGACTTGAGCATTGAACAAGGTGGGCGCTTTAATGGAGTAACCTACCCTGCCCCGGAGAAACAAGTAGTTGAATTAAAAGAAGCGAAAATCGCTGCTGAAGGTTAATTCAACTACCGATTTCGTTCGCACTTCCCCATTTGATAGAAAGTCCCATTTGCTACAAAGTGTAAAAAGGCCTGCTGATGTTAGCAGGCCTTTTGTTTATGAATGTCCTTTCCCAACTGGGAGAGACTTAGAAACCTTCGATATTTTTTGCTTCTAATTCCGCAAAGTATTTTACGGTTTTCACTTTTAGTTCTTGAGTCGATGGTTCATCACATACAATGACTGATTTCGCGTGAAGTTGTAGTGCGGAGACTGTCCACAAATGGTTGACGCTTCCTTCCACGGCCGCTTGCAAAGCCAGCGCCTTATTGTGGCCTGTCACCAAAATCATGATCTCTTCTGAATCTAGCAGTGTGCCTACACCAATCGTTAGCGCGTATTTAGGAACTTGGTTGATATCACCATCAAAGAAGCGAGAGTTTGCAATGCGTGTATCTTCTGTCAGTGTCTTAATGCGAGTGCGTGACGAAAGTGAAGAAGCAGGCTCGTTAAACGCGATGTGCCCATCATTACCCACACCGCCCATAAATAAATTAATGCGGCCGTATGATTTAATTTTATCTTCATAGCGCTTACATTCTGCATCAACATCTGGTGCGTTGCCATTCAGTAAGTTGATATTTTCTTCTTGAATATCAACATGATTGAAGAAATTGTTATACATAAATGAGCGGTATGACTCCGGATGATTTTCAGGAATACCAATGTATTCATCCATATTAAATGTCACGACATGCTTAAAGCTCACCTCGCCTGCTTTATGCATTTCAATCAGTGCATTATAAGTCGTCAATGGTGTACCACCAGTAGGTAAACCCAATACAAAAGGACGGTCTGCCGTTGGGTTGAATGCGTTGATACGTTTTACGATGTGTGCTGCTGCCCACTTGCCGACTTGTGCAGCCTGTTTTAACGGGATAAGTCTCATGATTGGCCCCTAGTTATTGGAATATTATGGTGTAATAGAACATTAATTCGCATTATAAAATAAGTGTTGGGTAACTGCCATTGTTTTAGGTCAAATTTTCGCTCTTTCTTCAAATCTCAACCAGAAATGCGCTTAAATTTGTAGCAATTTCTACAGGTAAGCTTAACTAATACGGCACATGCTATAACCAAATGAGATAAAAATTCATCTATAAAATTAAGTGAAGTTTGAGTCGCTATCACTCCACTATCTGGCGAAGCGTGCATTCATTACCCATACTTGGAGTAACAAGCAAGAAAGGAGCAAATGCCATGAAAAACGAACTTGAACCCGCGAAAATTCTCCATGCTTATGAAACAGTAATGGCGCATGGTACACCGACTGAGTTCGGGAAAATCTATGAAGGTATCGAAGCTTTTTCAGACTATGACGGCTATAACATTTACATGCGAGGAAATGGTGTGGAGCTAAAAGTTGGCTTCCACAATACCTACCATCTCGATTATGACCAAGAGCATCTACGCGACAGCTTTTTGAAAAAAGTAGCCATTTTGGCTAAGTAGCGGTGTTGACCCAGCTCATGGATTGGCTAAGCGCGACCAAATGAGCAGAGTGGCGATAATGCAAAGCCCGAGTGAGTCATCAATACTAGGGCTTTGAGCGAAAGCACTTTTCTCATCTTGATTGAGTCACACTCTTTTGCACAGAGATCTCTTATATGAAAGGCGATGCAAGTGAGTTTGTCAGCCTTATTGAGACAATAAGGCTGAAGAGATAAATGAGAAAGCTGACCAAATTACGGCTTAAGATCCTGCATTAGAGATACAGATTAATCTTCTTCCGTTAAGCTGACTTCTTCATCATTATAGTCGTCACCACTTTCCGGTTTATTGCGACCGTTCAACGTATGGAAACGCTTACGACCGCGAGCAAGTTGAGTGTATTTTAACCAGACACGCTCTAACTTAGATTTCGCTTTACCTGGGTTTTCAATCGCCTTAACAAAATGAGCTTCTTCGGCATTCTCTGGCGTGAGTTCACCAGATTCAAGACCAAGCATGGTACCACCATAAATGGTGAGAAGTTCTTCTTCTGCAAGAGTAAAATCACCAGACTTAGCAAAGCCTCGTGGAAACTTTGTATTGTCGTAAAAACGTTTTTTTCCGTGACGGAATTCAGTCTCAGACATATCAACCTCATGTGAATGGCGCTACTACCATGTAGCGATAGATCACGCGAAAATTAGGCGTAAATCTCCGAAAAGAAAAACAAAAATTTTTTATCGTCATAATTGCACTTCCTTGTTAATCTGACGGGGTAATTTCAGAGGATTTAATATGGATGTAAAAGTTTTTCGCACTTTTCTCGAACTCGCCAAAGTACGTCATTTTGGGCGAGCAGCTGAAAACCTTTATTTGACCCAAGCCGCCGTCAGCGCACGCATCAAGCAATTAGAAAATTATTTTGATGCTCAGCTGTTTACGCGTGATCGCAACAACATAAAGCTCACATCGGCAGGAGAACGACTCGTTGGCTATGCCGAAGTGATGGTGGCTACTTTGCAACAAGCCAAGTTTGAGCTCTCTTTGGAAAATGGCCGAGCTTTGCAGCTGACATTAGGGGGAACGCCCAACGTTTGGGATGCTCATCTACAAAACTGTTTAAGCGTTGTGACTGATGCTTTTAGCGGTTATGGCTTTATGGCGGAAGTCATGGGGCGCGAGCAGCTCAACCGCAGCCTACTGGAGCGTACCTTAGATATGGCGTTTGCCTTTGACCCAATTAAAGCCGAAGAGCTAAACTGCAAAAAAGTCGCAGATTTAGTACTGGTATTGGTTTCGACGCGTCCTGACACACTGGAAACCGCCTTTGATAATAAATACGTGTACGTCGATTGGGGAAGCCGTTTCGCCTCCGAGCATGCTGAGCGACATCCGAAGACGCCAACCCCTTATTTGCGCACCTCGACCGCTCGTATCGCACTTGATTTCATTTTAGAAAAAGGGGGAAGCGCTTACCTTCCTACCTCACTTGTTGAACCTTTTATCCACTCTGGCCAATTGTATCGAATTGACAATGTGGAAGATTGGCAGCGTCCCATCTTCCTCAGCTACCGAAAAAACAGCTCATCGATAGAAGCCATTATGCAAGTGGAAAAGTTAGTCAAAAACATCAACCCTAGTAGTGCTTACTCATTACAACAAGCGGGCGAGGTCATTCTCGACTGACCCAACAAATTCATAACGCTGTAGCGGGTATTGAATACAGCGTTATGAATATCCTTTTTCAAGAGAAACCGCAGAAAAAGCCATCCAGTTCCGAAAATGGCTAGTATCGACAGAATTCATGCATACACTTAGCTTATAACAACTGCATAAGGCTCGTTATACCAAATGGCACCATGGATGGAACTCGATAAGGAACAATGCCAACAGGCTCGCACTAGCCGTGATCCGCGATTTGATGGACGATTTTTCGTTGCCGTCAAAACAACCAACATCTTTTGTCGCCCAATATGTCCGGCAACCCTGCCAAAAGAAAAGAATGTTGAATACTTCGCCAACTCCGCACTGGCTCTACAAGCGGGTTATCGGCCATGCCTACGTTGCCGCCCAGACAGTGCACCTCATTCTTGGGCATGGAAAGGAGTTGAAACCACCTTCTTGCGTGCAATCAAGCTTATTGAGCAAGGTGAATTACAATCGAGCAATCTGGCTCAATTTGCCGAACGTTTGGGGATCAGTGACCGCTACCTACGACAACTGTTTCAAACCCATTTAGGAGTGTCACCGAAACAATATGCTCAGTACCATCAGTTGATGTTTGCTAAACAGTTGTTGCATTCCAGTGCTCTGTCCATTACCGATATAGGATTCGCTTGTGGGTTCAACAGTACCCGCCGCTTTAACGATGCGTTTATCAAAACGTTGCAACTGACCCCCAGCCAAGTGCGGCAATCTAAAACTGCATTGATGACAAAAAACCTATTAACACTCTCTTTTCGCGGCCCTTTCGATTGGCAACATATGCTAGATTTCTATCGATTACGTGCAGTAAACGCCATTGAACAGGTCAGTAACAATCATTATCAACGCACCTTCAACATACACAATACGACTGGCTGGTTTCGTGCCAGCTTAACCTCTGAGACCCATTTAGAGGTTGAATTCGAGTTGCAAGACATCACCAAACTGCGTTACTTGGTGGCAAAACTACGCCGCCTATTTGACCTCGAAGCCGACATCAGCCACATCGAGGCCTATTTGGAAGACTGCGCTCCGGGTTTAGTCACTCGTTCAGGAATCCGCATTCCCGGCGTTTGGAATTGTTGGGAGGCGGGAGTCAGAGCTATTTTAGGTCAACAAGTTTCGATAAAAGCAGCCATTGGCCAGCTCAACCGATTAGTCGATGCGGTGAACCCAGCTCAAAATACGAGCAGTTACTTTCCAAGCCCGGAACAAATCGCACAGCTTGATTTGCACTTTTTAAAGATGCCACACAGCCGAAAAGAGACCTTAACACGCTTTGCTCAATTCATGTACCAACACCCTGAAGCCGATGTGGATGCTTGGCTTTCACTAAAAGGTATTGGGCCGTGGACCGTAAACTACGCTAGGTTAAGAGGTCAGTCCGATTCAGATTGCTTTCTAGACACTGATTTGGTGGTTAAGAAGGCCTTAAGCCATTTTCCTGAGCTGAACGCAGACAAGGTTTCACCTTGGGGAAGTTACGCCACCTTTCACTGTTGGAATTACTAATATGAATAGCTTCACCCACTATCACAGCCCCTTAGGAATCATGACATTGCAAGCCTGCGAGCAAGGTTTATTGGGGGCTTGGTTTGAAACCGAAACCTCCATGCCAACAGAGTTAGGGGTAAAATCCGAACACTGCACTATACTCATCAATACTATCAAACAGTTAGATGAGTACTTTTCCGGGAAACGGACTATATTTACTTTACCTTTAGCGGCAAAAGGCACCGAGTTCCAACAATCTGTGTGGCAAGCATTATGCAAGATACCTTATGGCGAAACTTGGAACTACCAACAGATTGCAGAGGCGATCGGTAACCCCAAAGCCGTAAGGGCTGTCGGCTTGGCCAATGGTAGAAATCCAATTTCGATCATCGTTCCTTGCCATAGAGTGATCGGAAAAAGTGGTAAACTCACTGGCTATGCGGGGGGCTTAAACCGTAAAGCGAGCTTATTAGAACTTGAGCGAACAACAACAGAGGTTGCAGCAACATGATAAGATCTACGGCAAAATCAATCAGTATTCTCGTCCTTATAGCCACTTTGCAAGGCTGTTTTCAAGATGACCTTGAACGTTGGTTAAACCGTGAAACTTATGAGTTCAAAGGGACTTATGACAACCAGTTCAATGATGACTTATTGATTTTCGAAGAGGGTGTTGTACGTGCTGAATCTGAAACTCAGCACTGGTCTCGCGCTTACAGCGTAGATGGTAATCAACTGACGATCCAGCTACGCAATAACTCGAAAGAAAAACGAGAAGATATCGTGCTTGTGATCCATGGCAAAGGAGAAGTGCTCACATGCAGTGTCTGCGCCATGTATAAATTGAGTAACGTATGGGTAAAAACAGGCAATATTGAAGCCAAACCGTCTGGAGTAGAAAACGCGAGCCAATAACTCGCGTTGATATTGTTACCAAGTACGCTCACCCATATTCACTTGCGCACTTAATTCAAGGTCCTCTTTACCTGGAAGCGCTGGATAAGCTGCGACCATTTTAGATACCACTTGTGCCGAGTCTTTCGAGGTTGAAATAGCCTGTTCGAATTTCGCCAAGTAGGTTTTAGTAAATTTTACGGCTTCGACACCCTGCGGTATATCAGCAAAATAATGTCCAGGAATGACTTTCTTTGGCTTAAGCATCTGCATTTTCTCTAAAGCTTGAACCCACTCACCACGCGCTTTCGGGGTTTGGCTATCAGCCGTCCAAACATGCATACCAGAGACAACCGCTACACCACCGACAATCGTTTTCTCAGAAGGCACCCATAAGTAAGCTTGGTGTGTATTAAGCTCTTTCACTTCGATCTTCTCACCTTCTAATGAAAACTCGCTGTGGTCAAAAATCTTAGGGACAATAATTTTATTTGGCGCACTCTCTCCTAGTATCGGGCCCCAAAACTGTAGCTTAGCGTCTTTCGTCGACTTGATATGCTCAACAATCGCTTGGCTTGCTAAAACATCAACGTTAGGAAACGCCGAAACCAACGGTTCTAGACCAAAATAATAATCAGGATCACCAGCGCTAATATAGATGGCCTTAAGTTCTTTACCTGACTGCTTAATCATGTCCACTAAAGCTTGGCCATCTTTTGTACCAAACTGAGCATCAATTAAAATCGCTTGTTTCTCACCACTGATCAGTGTTGAGCTAACTGGAAAGACTCCATTTTCCCCTGGGTTGTACGTTTGAAACGTCAATGCGGCTAAACTTGAGAAAGAAGTGCTTGCTAGCAAAAAACCCGTTATCAACGGTTTTGAAATTGTCATTGTGTTTACCTTTCATTCATTGTTCGAAGTAATAACATCTTATTGTTTTTTATTTAGAACAAATAGATCCAATAATGAACTTCACTGATTCAATTTAAGATACTAATAAAAGCATTATTCACTCAAACCACTCCGTTTTTTAAAAACGATCTCATGCTCTCACACTGTCATTTATTAAAAATTCAAGTAAGGTAGGGATATCAATCTGTTGGATCGATTTCAAGAGAGATAGGAGAGAACGATGGTAGAAAAACATTCAACCTCGGCACTGGCTAAATTGCGTAATACAGACGCTAAACAACTATTCAGTAACCTCCAAAAAGCAGGGTACATTAACCGCTTCGACAACAAGTGGGTATTAACAGAACTGGGAGCAAAATTTGGCGGCGAATACGCCCAGCACACGCAATATGGCCAATTTATTGTCTGGCCGGAAAACTTGCTCGTCGACACACAAGCCACCAGCGGGAAAACGTTAAGTGCCACTCAACTTGGCGATCATTTCAGGCTCAACCCCAAAAAAATAAATCAACTATTGAGTGAGTTAGGCTGGATATCTAAAACAGAAAAAGGCTGGCAAGTAACGGAGGCTGGGCTCAGAGCTGGCGCCCAGCAACGTGAAGACAAAGCTTCTGAGCAATTATTTGTTGTTTGGCATGATACGGTGACTCGCCATAAACGTCTGAAACAATCCATTGTCGAATTTTTAGGGCAAGAGGCTCACAGCCAATCGACCGATAAATCATTGTCCAACTTTCGCCAAAAATTTGAGGCAAAACATCGCACCTTAGACGGCCACTATGTTCGCTCGACCGGCGAATTATTGATCGATAATTGGCTCTATTTGGCGGGCGTCGTCCACGCTTATGAGCGTCAGTTGCCGATAGAAGCTGATGTGATGTGCGATTTTTATCTGCCAACAGGGAAAGTCTATTTACAATATTGGGGTTCAGATAGTGGCGCAACCGACGAAAAAACGCGCTTACAAACTCAAGCGATTTACCACGATCACGGCTTTGCTCTGATTAATATTCATCCGCAGGACATTGCGCATTTAGATGACATTCTGCCTAGAAAACTGCGAGAGTTTGGGATTAAAGCGTATTAATCGCGTTGGCAAGATGCCCCCTTCCCCTCGTCACTGAGAGAGCAACACGAGAGAAAAGGAGCAAAAAACAAAACCTATATTAACGATAAGAAGAATAGCGAGCTCTAGCCGCCTCTTCTTTCGGGACGATGGTTTTACCAATCGGAGCCAAAGAAATAACCGCGAGTTTCAAATGCTGTAGTGCGAAAGGGATGCCAATGATGGTAATAAAACACGCCACCGCCGATAAAATATGACCAACGGCTAACCAAAAACCAGCGAAAACAAACCAAATCACATTGCCGATTAAGCCAAATGGGCTGGTACCAATATCTTGCTGATTGGTCAATTCATCACGGGAAATCGCCTCTTGCCCAAAAGGAAAAAACGAAAAGTTACCGATAACAAAGCAAGCACGCCCCCATGGAATGCCAATAATGCTGATAAAGGCAAGGAGACCAAAAAACCACCAAGCGAGCCCCATAAACACTCCGCCCAGTAAAAACCAAATAATATTGCCGATTGTTCTCATCACTGCCACTCCGTATAAAATAGACCCATAAACCCTTTCAGTATCATTGCATGACCTGAACGGAAGATTAACGCTAGGCTAAACCATGCCATACCGCCGTAACGCCGCTTATCGTACAAAGCAGCAACGCAGCGAAACGGATGTTATCTTTGGGTAGTGATTGCGTGGTCATCATCGCCAACTTATAACCCAACCAAGCTGAGGGGATAAGCGGAATCGTTATCCATAAATGATGTAACGTCAGAAAACCTGCCGGTATTTGAATAATCAAAGAGATGATCGAGCTAAACACAAAAAATGCCGAAAGATTGCCACGCAACTGATTCGCTTCTTGATGCTGTAGGATCAACGCCATCGGCGGCCCACCAATCGCGGAACTGGTGCCAAAGAAACCGGAGAAAAAACCCGCAATACCCATTTTTATCGGGGTAGGTTCGATGCGATACGGCAATAAACTAACAGCCACGGCAAATAACACCAATAAACCAAGCCATAACGCCAGTACATCCGTCGAGACTAAAACCAGAAGGATACCGCCCGCAATTGAACCGGGAACGCGACCAATCAGCGCCATTTTTAAACCGCCAAGCTCAATGTTCGAGCGATGCTTTAAGGCGTTCAAGATAGAAATAAACAGCGCCACGATACAAATGGGGGCAGGAACGTAATCGGCGGAGATCAAGAACAGCAAGGGCGCTGCGACGATCGCTAAACCAAAACCAATCGCCGTTTGCACAAATGAACCCAAGAAAATAAGAAACATGGCGATAAGCGCCGTACTACTGAACATTTCCATTAAAATGCCTATAAGCGAAACAAAGAAAAGTAATGCCCATAGAGAGCATTACTTCGTTCACGTTATCAGCAATTTTCGATCAAGAGAATAGCCAAATTGATCTATCGGTCTGGTATCAGTAAGCAACACCAATACGTTGACGAGGGTGAGCGGCACTTTCTAACTCATCGATCATCGCGAGGGCATAGTCACTGACTGAGATTTTGCTGTTACCTTCAGCATCAGACAATAGAGCGTCACCGCCCACACGGTAAGCACCTTGTTTCTCACCCGGAAAAATCTCAGCGGCCGGGCTAACAAATGTCCAATTAACCTTGCTTGTACTCGCACGGAAGAGATCCAACGCTTCGCCTTGCGCTAATGCTTCCCCTTTGTACTCTTCAGGGAAACCTTCTACGGTCACCAATTTGATACCGGGAGCGACTTCCAATGAACCCGCACCACCAACCCACAGTAGGCGATCCACACCCACTTGCGGTAGATCCGACAGCAGTTTTTGCGCTGTAGCTGCAACAATATCGTGGTTGCCAGCTGCACGTCCGCCAATAGAAGCGATCACGACATCAACACCAGCTAACGCAGCGCTAATTTTTGACAAAGGCTGTTGTAAGTCAAATAGTTGAACGCTAACACCTTCAGCATCGACTTTACTTGAATCACGCACTAACGCGATCACCTCGTGGCCCCGTGCTTTTGCTTCATTGACAATGTGACTACCAATCCAACCTGATGCGCCTAATACTGCAATTTTCATAATTTATTTCCTCATTCGGTTTCTGTTTCTCGACAACAATTGTAGTCTAGTAGTTAAACGAAGGAGGAAAAACACCCAAAAATGATGTAGATTGTATCAATATTCGTATCTAATAAAGGCCTACCATGGACAGACTAACCGCCATGCGCAGTTTTATCGAAGTGGCAAATACTGCCAGTTTTACCAAAGCCGCAGACAACTTGAGCTTAAGTCGATTACAAGTGTCACGTCATGTCCAAGAAGTTGAGGATTGGTTAAAGCAGAGGTTACTGCACCGCACGACACGCAAAGTCAGCCTAACCACCGCCGGTGAAGAGGCTTTAATCCGTTGCGAACAAATTTTGCACCAAACTGCCGAACTTGAAACACGGGCGTTGGAACAGTCACAACTCTTAAACGGTACCATTCGCATTGCCGCGCCGATAGGCCTTGCTCAAAACATGTTATTGGCCGTTGTTGAAGACTTCACGCAACGACACCCCAATGTGTTAATTGACATTGTCGCTTCAGATCGCCTTTCACAACTGGTCGATGAACGCGTGGATATTGCCCTGCGTTTTACCCAACAGCCGGATGATACGCTTATCGCTCGCCGTTTAATGAGCGTCGGCACCGTCATATGCGCTTCCCCTAGCTATCTCAACCAACACCCTCCTATCAATACACCCAATGACTTAACCCAGCACAACTGCTTTGTGCACATGAGTAATAACAAGTGGGATGTGGTTAAAGACAATGAACAGCTCTCTGTCACCGTGAATGGCAACATCCGCGCTAATGATATGGAAATTTTATGCCGTGCTGCCCTACATCACAAAGGCATCGTACGGCTACCATGCGATCTTGCAAATGTCTTTATCGCCTCAGGAACACTAGTACGCGTTTTGCCAGAGTTTCACAGCCCAAGCAGCGCACTATGGGCTGTGTATCTTTCTCGTAGCTATCAAACCCCATTGGTTCGCCAATTCATTGATTTCATCGCTCAAAGCTGGAAAAACGATCTCATCGCTTAGCGTTAAGTCATTCTAGCTAATAATTTAATCAATATTATTAGCTAGATTAAACATAGTGTTAATGCCAAAAATGAAATTATCTATAATTAATATTGTAGATGACCTCATTTATCTCACAGACATACTATC
>NZ_CAWNJO010000092.1:0-11959 GCF_963874835.1 Vibrio sp. V12_P9A6T4
ACCAGATACTTCACACTCAGGACACAACCATTCTCACCGAAGCGGACACGCAAGTAAAAATATTAAAAGTTGGCAATAAAACACATTAAAAACAAAATGTTAAACAAAAAAAATAAAATAGAATAACAAATTCATATTATTGAATTTCTTTACTAAGTGGGTTCAATTGCTCAGACGTACCATAATGTATGGAGTAGATGGTTCTAACAGGTATAAATGTAAGAAAAAGTTACTCGTTTTCAGGCAATACCTATCAAAGAACATTATGCTGTATACAGAAAAAGATCGCTTTCCCATCCTCCCGAAAAACGAACAAGAAAAAATCAAAGCGCCTAAAAACACCTTCACCAAGCCCTTCACCAAGCAATGAAAAAAGATTCCAACAAGAATATTTAAATTAAGTCATTGTTTTTAATTGTTTTTATTGGTAATAATTACAAATTATTGATCTGTGTCAAATTTGTTATTCTGCATGTCGAAATGGTTGGCGAGCATAAAGAACTCAATGCTTATGTTTCAAAAAAGGAAGCCTTTTATTGCAAGCTCACTTAAACGATATTACAAGGTACTTTATTGAAATCATGAGCATAGAATGACGATTATATAACTTTGTGGACACCATCTTCGACTTGACATTGATTTTATGATTTATACTCTAACTAATGTGACCGTCTGATCAAGTGAAAAGCACAACACGGTTTGCGATTACTAGCCCATAACGATACTAAAAAGAACAATGCCATGACCATACAATACAAGCATTCTGATAAATTCATTTTCGAACCAGAAACATTCCGACTTATTTTAGAAAAAAAAGAGCTCAAACTTAGCCATAAAGAATCTGCCGTGCTAGAACACTTATGCAGCAACGCTATGCGCGTTGTAGAACGCAGAACGCTGCTAACACAGATCTGGGGTGATAGAGAAAGCAGTGATATCAGTTTGAATAAAAATATCTTGTTGCTGAGAAGAAAATTCGAATCGATCGGCATCAAAAATGCGATTGATACTGTTCCTAGGGTTGGCTATATCTTAAAGCTAGATCTTGAAACCATGCAAGGTGATTCACTTGCTCATAGGGAAGAGATTATTGATGAAAGCATAGATGCAGCTGAAGAAGCTGAAATAGAGATCGTGAGTGCTCCTAAAAAGAATAAACTCGGGATGAAGTCATTTCTAGCCGTTCTAACAATCATCATCACCGTAGTATTTTTAATTATTAGCATTAACATATTCTCTAAAAAAGACAGTACTAATTTGCCAGAAATATCATTAATTAAACCAGATAATCAAGAGCAAGATAAAACGATACTCTACACAAGTGATATATCTGAAAACGATTATAACAAATATATAGCACTATCAGACTATATCACAAGAGACCTAAATTACTATGCTCTTGTTTCAAATGAAGCCATATCATTTATTAATTTAGGTGATGGAAAAAAAATGACTTGGCAAAAGACATTTTTGATGGATAAAAATAAAGATATCTCATCACAGATAAAGTGCATTGCTGGTTACATAAACAACTATCAAGCAAAACCTATTAATGTAAAGAAAGTACCGGGAATGTCATTTGTTAGGCTCAATTTTTATCGCCCATGCTCGGAAAACAATTACTTTGTCGGAACTATGCTAATAAAGAGTACAACGACCGATGATAGAACGTCGACATGGACGCAAGACTTTTCTTTTACCGATAGAAACGATAATGTTTTATTTCACCTAAAACGTCATTCCAGAGCATATAACTCTAAGAAAGCAATGCATCTCAATATAAAGTCTTTTCATGTCGATTTCGTACAACAGGAGTCGTTACAAATAGATTCCGATTTGAATCGTATTTTTAACCAATTTACACAAGATGATATTTATCTACAAACCGTGGATAAGAAAAATAAAATTTATGTGTCATCCGTATTTGGTGGAATTATTTTTCATGTTGATGAATTTTTAAATAAAACAGAATAAGTAAAAACCAACATTCCCTGCAACTCCGGTTACTATCCTTTATATAGAGTAAAAAAGAGGATAGTAACCAACCTACCCTCTTATATACTTATACAATTCTCACTCAAAATAAATAACCTTTGAGCGGTACTTTATTTTCCAAATTAAAGATTAAAATAACAACGTCAAGAAATTTTTCTATGTTTACTCTATATTAAAGGATAGCTAAATGAATAAATTCCGTTTTTCTTTACTCACATCAGTCATTCTGATGGGTATTTCACACACCACTCTGGCTGATGAATCAAATATTTATCTAGGTGCTGGTGTCGGCGCTGGGCACATTCACGGTTTAAATAAGATTGATAATGTTGAATCTGGCGCAGAAGATGCGGCTGCAGCAAATTTATTTTTGGGCTACGACCTAAATAATTACCTCTCGGTTGAAGGCGGTTATCTTTACTTAGGGCATGGTAAAACAGATAACCTCCCCTTTAAAAATCAAGGTGGTATGATCAGCTTAAATGGCAAAGTGCCACTAGTAGGAGACCTATCTTTACTCGCTGAAGCTGGCGGTTATTGGTCTCACACTGAAGGACTTGGCGAAAAAGACAGCAAAGTTTCCGCCGTGTTAGGAGCTGGCCTTGCTTATCAAATTAACGATCAGTTTGCTGTGCAAGCACGTTGGCGTTACATCAAAGATGTCGCAGACATCCAAAGCGAACTCTATCAAACCCATTTTGAACCGAATGAAAACCTCGCAACATTAGAACTGGTTTATCATCCATTCCGATCTGCAAAAGTAGAACCTATGGCAGTCACCACTTCCTTTGAAGCTGAAATAATGCAATCAGCAGAAGAACCAGAGATTATTCAGCCAGCTACCATCATGGTCGATAAACCATTTGAGCTAAGTACAGAAGTACACTTTAACCTCAACCAAACCGCATTAGATAATGAAGCATTACAATCACTGGATAAGTTAAACCAACAACTAACAGAAATTAATGCTAAAAAACAGATGGAGACCATAGTAATTGGTTATTCCGATAGCTTGGGGGCGAATCTAATCAGAGATCGTGTTTCTAAAGAGCGAGCAGAGGCGGTAGCCAATTATCTCGCCCATATCGGCGTACCAGAAAGTCAAATGCACGTACAAGCAAAGACTATTTCAGACTCAACCTGTAACGATGTAACAAATAAAGCAGAGCAGATTGCTTGTCTTGCTCCTAATCGCCGTGTCGACATAAAGATAACAGGCTATCACGAAGTGGAAGAACTCCAATCGCCTTGGTAAGAACACTTAAGTAATAAGCAATAAGTAAATTGACTAAATTTGGGTTGCATATCCACCTCCCCCTTTGGATCTTAGCAGCCACTTTCATCGGTTTCAGAATGGTCCCTGAGGCCGATTTTTTTTGGCTAGAATAGCTACGTATTGCTACCAAGAATCATATTAGATAAAACGTTTTTCCACCTGAACTGGCTTGGTTGCGTAAATCGATGGAACTCATTATCGATTCTACGTTTTGAGCAGCTGCATTCACTTTTCACAGTAGCATAATGCATAAACCTCGTTACAAAACAACAAACTGGAAACAGTACATAGCTTTAATCAATCGTGGCTCACATCTTCTGGATTGATGAAGAAGCAATAAGAGAGTGGAAACAATGCAAACAAAAAAAGCGTGGAAGACCTCGTTGCTTTAGCGACCTGGCGATCACAACTGCATATGATTAAGCGCATCTTCTCATTGCAGTTAAGAACTCGGCAAGGATTTATTGACTCTGTATTTATGATTCCCCGAGTTCCATTGAAGTACCCACATAACACTTGTATCAGTTGCCGGGCTAAGCAGGTTGAAATATCGTTCAAACCTAAAACTTCTAGAATGATAAGACACTTAGCCATCGATGCCACTGGTCTTAAGGTTTATGGTGAAGGTGAATTGAAATTCAATAAGCATGGCTAAACACACAGTTTGGCGAAAACACCGTATTGCTGTTGATACGAGAACTCACGAAAATACCGCTGCGTAGTTGAGTTTATCGAACGTGGCTGATGCCGATGTACTGCCAGAATCTGCCTGAAACTTGTTGTGTTGACTAAGAAATACACAAAGCGGGCAAATTTGTCTCTACACTGAATTACGCAACAAAGGCCGTTTTGAAAGATAAAAAGAAGTAAAGAAAGATAATTAAATATAACTATACGTACAAAAAGCGCCAAGTTATCCAAACTTGGCGCTTGAGCTAGACGCTCACTAACAAAAATGAGTTATGGAGCAAATATCAGTAGCCTGACTCGCTAAAATATCTCCATTTTCATCTTTAATACTGACAAGAATCATCTCCGGTGGAACTGCAAATGTTTTTTTCACTTCAACTGAAAGAACACTATCTATATCGTGCGTACCGTAACCATACTCATCTTTATCTACTAATAAACCATGTCTACCATAGTAGCTGATAACCATGGTTTCATAGAGATGCTTAATCGCATAAGCTCTTACGTTTAAATCACCTCCAAGACCCGATACTTGAGCAGGAAGAACAACTGGGTACTCATCCGGACTCGCTGTATTGCTCACCTCATTGCTCTGCGTTATTGAGGTATCGGCCGCGTTTGCGTGACCTACTGCGCCAAATAGCCCAAGCGCTGCACACGCCATTAACGCTGATAATTGCATTGGTTTCATGTTTTTCCCTTTTTACTTCTTAAGTGTTTAAATTGATTAAATTACTGATTGAGGACAACAAGCGGATAGTGAATATCATTTTCTCAGGCCGCTCACCCAAAGCCGTAAGGCAGCATAATACTGTCATTGGATAAAGTGGGATTCTATGCCAAGAATAATTCATAATTATTTCGAGTATCGATGCAATAAAAATAAATGACACACATCATCGTCCTATTCACGATCTACTCGAAAATAGTAAAATGAGTAGATAAGAGAATCACCAAAATGGTGACTTATCGGCAGATAAAAAATTATAGAGATAATAATCGATGATGAAATGCCACTACATAGCTTGGATTTGCTACTCACAGGCTCCCTGTGGGTCTAAGTATCTAGATATACATGCTATCTATCGATTATTCAGCACAGAAAATTTCACATATAGGTTATACGCTACGCATTGTGATTGCAGGGCAAGCATCGGACAACAAACTGAGCGGTACCAATGTATGCAACGCTGAGAACTTGTTAACGTTGCAATTTCATTGGCTCAATGTTGGACCCTTATTATATTAAATAACTGATGCAAGAAAACGAATACTGAACATGCACTCCTTACACACTTACCCCAGCACCGTTAAAAAACATGACAGTATAATTGTTATTTTAGAGAGCGATAGCCAATGCAGAAAAGGATTAGGAATGATAGCGATAAAAATACTTCGTTTATTTAAAAATCATATTTGCTTGACAATATGCCTATTAAATCCATTAGTATGCAATTAATTAAAAAGAGTAATAAAAGGCCAATATCAAGCATGTTATATACTATGAGTGACAATAACAAAGGAACAGAAAGAGAGTTCTTTGAGCATCGTTCGATGCTGTAATGGTACTAAAAAATCGACTTCTAGACCATTACTTTTCTTAAATGAGAAATAGTGAACTTATTTGTGAGGTCCAATTAAATAAAAATGCCGCTTCGAATTTAAATTGTCATTTTCAAACAGAAGGCTATGCTACTCTCTACTTAATATAATTTATACTTAAGGACCCAGCTTAATGGATATTTAATATTAGGTTTAATTTAAGCCCCAATTTCCCTTTAATATGTTCACTATTCTATTACACAGCATTATCATCCTCAGAAATAGGCAGCAACACCAATATTAATCATAAAAAAGTTCCACAGGCACAGACCACTTATAATTTCCTGCTCTGTTCGCCTTTAAGACTCCACCAATTTTTATTATGCATGCTTCACACATAGTCTCTTTAAGGTAACTAAAAGTCACTGATGAATCTGAATTTATATCAATCAGGTCATTTCCATTATTCACAGTAACACTGAAGAAAGAGTCGGTATTACAAGCTATATTTAACTTTGCCTCAGCCTCGCCTTCTGCTTTACCATTATCCAATCGAACTTTCCCAAATTCCATGTTAGACAAGAAAGCGGAGCATTCGCTTGGAGGGCGAATAGATGCAGATGATGATTCTAGAACAACAGATTGATAAAAAGTGTTAAACGTCTCACGGCTAGGAACAACTAGCCGGATGCCAACATCTAACCCCATATTTAATGCTCGACAACTTTGCTTACCACGTGATATGACATCTTCCAGAATATGTTTAGGAACTGCATAATCGTTCTCAGTTAATTCTCTATAGAGGTAGAACGATTTGTCCTCAATAGTATATGAACATACCCGATTATTAGGTGCTTTTAATTGAAGATAGATATCATTACTAGGCGACTTATAATACTTGAATGAGTTACCAAATAAATCAGAATGAAATAATCTAAAAGTACCATCTTCAATATTTAATTCATACGAGTTAGATATCGTTGGCTGCATTGTTGTTAGTATGAGGCAGAGCATTACAATAAACGCTCTGAAGTGTCGGCGCAACACAATGAATTGACACTGGCTAGGTGACATTGCACTATGTTGGCGGGTAATAACATTATTTTTCATTCCCATAAAATATTCTCCACCACATTTGATAGCCCTACTGTTTAAGCTTGGTATTTATCTACAATATCACCATTATCGTAGATAAATACCATTTCTAACTGAGATCGAATATGGCATTTTATCTAATTTAATGAATGCACCCTAAGGAAAAGGTTCCTGTAGAGTAACATGATGTATAGCGGCTTATAGCGATACGCGATGATTAAACATTAGTCATACTCAAGCGTAAAATTAGCGCTGGCCTGAAATGCCCCCGCGGTTATTCCCTCTTGCGCTGAAGGCAGTAACTGTACATAGGCAGAAAAATCAAGAACATTGTTTCCCTCACCTAAAGTTACTGCGCTACTTGGCTTATTAATTGGTAAAATTTTCCCGCCTTGCTCTAATCCAATCGCGATGCCTTTGGCTTGGCTATTATCAGTAAGGGCGAGTAAAGCACTATCTTCACTCGCCGCTTGACCAGAAAATGTCACTTTCACATTTTTGCCAAAGTCTAAATTGCACTCTTCAAGATGAATTTGAAACGGTTTACTAGCTGTACGATCATGGAGTAACAGCATTTTACTCACAATGCTTCCAAAATCGACGCTTATAATTTCATCTCCGGGACGTATAGAACAGGATCGTTCAAACACTTCAGCTGTAATGGTCAGCATAAAGTTTTGTGCATCCGCTTTTACTGGTAAATGCAATAATAAGGCAACAAGTACAGTCGGTAAAAAAGCCCAACTTCTACGTAACTTCATTAAATAAGCTACGTACCGTAAACTTTGTATCATCATTGCACCCTTACATGGCATCTTTTTGAGGCAACAATTTACAACTTGTATCACAATCATAGCTCAATGTACGACGGCCACCAAAGTCATCTATATAAGTAAAAGTCGGGCTTGAACCAAGCTTAACAGCCTCAACATTTACCATCAAACTGCTATGAGGAGCTATCATCATCGACTTAAAACCTTCAACACTTACACCTTTATCACTGCTTGCCGCTGCGACAATAGTCACGTAATAAGGGGTTGAGTTACTCAACTGATATTTCCCATCTAACAGCAGCAGGGTGACATTCTCCTGCCACGGTGTTTTATTGCTACCCGGTTCGACGACAAGGCTCGTAGGACGGTAGAAAAACTTAATGCGTGTTTGTAGAGCCAATTGCAAAGTATTCGGCTTTTCACTGCGCGGTGGAACTTCTCGTAAGTTAAAATAGAATAAGCTCTCCTTATCTTGAGGTAGTAGGGAGATACTAGGGAGTGTCTGGATTTTTACTAAACTCTCCATTCCCGGTTCTAAACGCTGAACAGGAGGGAGTAAGGTAAAGGGCTGGTTAACTTTATTGCCCTCTGCATCTTCCAACCAAGCTTGAGCCAAATAGGGCAATGTTTTATTGTTGTTGCGAATGGTAAGGCTCATCGATTTGGCCTCTCCTGGGTAAATAACCCGGGTTCTATCCAAAGAGACAGCCGCCTGTGACTGACCTGCAAGCAGAGCCACTAACAAAGTAAAGGTATAACGCAATTTATTAGTCATATCGTTTATCTCAATCTAATTATAAACTATCCATCACTGACAGGTTAGTTTTACCATTGTATCTACAGTAGGGAGGGGAGAAGGTAGCTGTATGCGGCAATATTGCTCTCTCCCCCAACGTGCTTCGATGATAGCGCCGTTATGCAAACCCGCTAAATAAGCCATGCCATCTTCACCAACCATACCTAAAGCCTGACCTTTTTCATTGAATACCTCAGTAGCAAAAGGTACCGATTTACCATCCGATTTAACCAGTTCAAGCATCAGCTTACTTCCCGAAAGCATATCGAAGTGACGGTAACCGATAGCACCTTCCGTTAAGGTTCCCATGGATATCGGTGTGCCAATTGGTTCAGCATTTTCACCTAACTTATCAACATCGATACTCACACGCTGACGATAGTAGCTAGACATATCGGCTACAACAGCTTTACCATATTTGTTTGTATAGACTGGTAGCCCACCAGCATGTACAGGTACGTCCTTTGCTCCATCAGTATCAACCATGATCCGACTGCCGCCAGTCATACCCACCCGGTGTACAGCTGCGCCCTGTCCTGTTGCGGTAATCCCACCATTAACTGATAGTCCTACAGCTGTTTGACCCGTTGTTTGATGACTAAGGTTGGCCATAACGGTGGCTTGTTCACCAGTATAAGTATAGAAACCACTCACTCTTTCACCAGTAGGGGATGCTGAGGCGCTGACCGAATAGCTGTTGCGTTCATCGATGCTATTATAGAAGCTCATGCTATTCGTAGTTTTCCCGCCTATGGTTGAAGCGCTGTAACTGACGTGTTTATTATTCCCAAAAGGTAGCGAGAGCGTTAAATAAAGCCCATTATCAATAAGATTGCTCTGCTCATTACGAGATACACTCAGAGCCGCACTAATATTTCGCCAATTCATTACATCGAAAGTCCGAGATAAAGAGAGACTAATCCGATCCGTATCAACATCATTCCAATAAGATTGATGGGTATAGTCGACATAAGCTCCCAACTTTGAATCTCTAAACTGCTTACTCAATACTACGCTGTACATCTCTTTTGAAGCGCCACGGTAAGGTTCACCAATTTGTTTAGCGACCATAAAATCATTCATGGTCATGAAATCCCGCTCAGAGAAGCGATATCCTGCAAATGCAACTTGGCTATCATACTGTTCAAACATTTTTGAGTAGTTGACTCGATAAGAGCCGCCACTTTTCGTCCCTTCGGGAAGTTGAGCACGCGACTCAGTGATATCGAACGAAATAGCACCAAACTGAAGCAGATCTCGCCCTACACCTACAGATAAGGCTGAATAATCATCAGCAAGTAAGCCGCCGCCCAGTAGTGACCAACCATTATTAACCCCCCACGAAAACTCAGCACTGACAAAGGCTGGGCCGTCTAACTCATGCTCTCTACTGCTAACTTTACCACTGTTGAATTTGTAACGTAATGATCCGGGGCGAGATAGGTACGGAATAGTGGCGGTGTTAACTTGAAAAGTCTGCACTGAACCATCTTGTTCTTCTACCCGCACGTCTAACATGCCACTTATAGAGCTGCTCAGATCTTGAATTCTAAAAGGCCCAGATGCGACTTGTGTTTCATAAATAATCCGGCCTTGTTGGCTTATCACTACTTTGGCGTTTGTTTTAGCTATCCCTACCACTTCTGGTGCATAACCACGCAGGTTAGGCGGCAGCATACTATCATCGGTGGTCAATGATGCACCGGTAAACTGAAAGCTATCAAAAATCGAATTACCAAGATCTTGCTCACCCAACATCAATTTTGCATGTATTTCTGGCAAAGCTCGATGGGCGTAAATACGCTGTACACCAAACTCGTTCTGGGAATATTCGTAGCTATCTCTATTTTCGTAATGTTGGTAGCGCCCTTGCCAATTCGCTCTTAATCTCCAAGCCCCAAGGTTAAGTCCAGCAATACCATAACTGCTTAAGTTTGTTTTCTTGCTATTGATAGAACGCATCTCTTGTAGGTTGATATTATAATCGAGTAAAGCCCCATTGACTCCATTATCCCAGCGTGAAGGGGGCTCCCAAGACTCACTAATATAATCTCGGTAAGCTTGAGGTACCGAGATTGTCAACGTGTCTTTATTTAACTCGCCCTTGAGCATCATTCCTTCAAGAACGGCAGGGTTATGACAGACCGAATCTTGTTGGCTCACAATCGTTGGGCTGGTCAGTAAGCGTTTCAGCTCAGCCGCTTTTAAACCCAAGTCGCTAGCTAGGTCGGCAGTTAAGCAAAGTTGTGATTCGTTCTCGCTTTTCTCATAAAAAAGCACTTTACGTTCACCAATCAACGTATTATTGACCACCATTTGCATGGTGTATTCACCTGGCATAATGTACCCAGATTTTTGAAAAGCTCCAGATTCGATACTTTCTTTATCTTTGAGATCTAACAAGTCCGTATTGAATTCGATAGTTTCCGCCTTGGAAATATTCACAAAACCAATAACAATAATGCTAGTAGTTAATGATAATAATTTTTTCATAAGCTCTACTTCAGTAATTCAATACACAACTAGCGCGCATCCCTGCGCGCAGACGTAAATATAGAAAGACTATTTTTTAATAGTTACTCGTAGCTCATTGCGAAGTTTGCTGTTGCAGTGAACTGACCTGGGGTTGCTTTTTCTCCAGCTTTAAGGGTGCTAACCAACTTAGCAGCAAAGTTCAGAACATTATCACCTTCCAATAACTCGATACCTTTAGTGTTTGTGCCAAGTTCAATCTCAGAACCATCTTGTAGGTTAATCAAGCTGATGGCCGCACCTTTAGCAGAACCTAGAATCGCTAGATTTTTCTTAGAAGCATCATCGGTAATTCCAGTAAATTTCAAACTTGCTTGTTTAGCAGTTTCTGTAGAGCAAGACTCTAGGTGAATATGAATAGGACGTATTGGAGTCTCACCTTGCTTTTCTAATAAAACATTAGAAATCATGCCCATCTGAATACTCTGATCAACACTCTCTGGAGCGATTGAACATGGCGCATCAATGATTGCCCCAACAAAGTTGATTACTCCGTGCCCTTGGTCAGCTGTAATAGTTGAGGCTGGTGGTGGAGTTACACCTCCACCCTCTCCCTCTTCTGCAAATACAGAAGCAGACAACAACACCATCATAGCTGAAGCGATAATTGTTTTTTTCATTTCTTAATCCTAGTTTTGTTTGTTAAGCCATTAAAAGAAGAAAATAAAAGAATAAATTTAATTCATTCTAGCTAGATTCTTCATTTATTTAGACTCAGGTATTTTTGTTTCGGTTTCTTATTATTTGGTTTGATTTAATTCGGTTGAGTTAACAAACTTAACCAACCAAACTTAACAGACCAATTTACGGGTTGAATTATGCACAAAAAAAAACAGGATTATAAACTCCAAAAAAATACAAAAAAAAACCAATAAAAACAATAATATATCAGGATAACGACAAATTGGAATACATTAAGATAAATCGGGAAACCTAGGGGTAAGCCTTTAACCACTGAAAAGTGTAAAAATAAACTGGCAACCACTTTAAGTAATTTTAAGTAACAAAAACCCAAGACGTGGGTATATTAAAAAATGAATTACCATTCCATTCATTACGAAGCATTTCAATGAAAAATATAGAAATTTGATATGGTCTAGTTTTTTAGAGAAAAGTAACCGTAGTAGAATTTACTCTTTTTATCGTATTTATTTGAGGGATATAAATATAGTAAAAATCCGCCTTCTTAGAAGGCGGCTTTGGTTTATAGCCCCCTATAAGGGGGCATCCTCGCGCTGTTAGTTCATCTTCAACTCTAAC